>JARHYT010000047.1 GCA_029264775.1 Helicobacter sp.
CTTACTTGTTATGATAAAGAGAAAGAAAAAATAGCTCATTCCCCATATACTAAACAATATGTTGTTAAAAATATGGATTCTGACTTAATACAAAATTTTGGTAATAAAGATATGCTTGTTTTAGAATGAATATGGTATTATAGTTATGGTTTGAGATGAAATTCTCTTTTTGAATTCTTGATTGCTTGAAATTATCAATTATTGTTTAATATAAGATATATAGAATACAGGAATCAGACAAAGTTTGATGTCTTGGGTATTACTAGCATTTCTTAGTAGAATAAAGAATAAACATAATAAATGCGAAAAGTTATAAATTTAAGCCCCATTATGCTTTAAATGCACATGTATATAGGTTTCTAGTTTTATTGCTTTTTTTGATGCAACTTCACAAACATCTTCAAACTGGGAACTAAGAGAATAGAGTTTAACTTCTAATGCAGCCTTTACCTTTTTTGCCTTTTTTTCTATGTGCTCTGATTGCGTCTGTATTGTTTCTTTTTCGCTATAAACCATTTGCAAGCAACCCTTGTCTAAAAATTCCTCGAACATAAGCCTTAATGTCTGTGGTAGAGCTTTGATATTAATCCGCTCCTCTTCTATCCATCTTTTTATATCTTCTTTGCTGCATTTGGGCTGAAAGCTCTCTAATGCCCTTTCTTTTGTATGCTTTGTGCTGTTATTTTCCTTATTACTACTCGTGCTTTCTGCACCTATACGAGCACTATCAGTTAGCATTCCTCCATCAATTTCCCCTGAAGTCTTTGCACTTGCTCTATATTCATTCCATTCCTCTTTGCTCTTAAATACCTTAGAAGTTGAGCCCTTACCAAGTTTTGCAACAAATCTTTTCAAAATATATTCATACTCATCTTGATACTGCTCATCAAAATTCTTTGAATCAAAATATACATCTTTATATAATCCTGAGGGTACAAGAAATTGTGATTGTTGTATTGGATATTCTGAAAGTGTGATAAGCTTATTTGCATGATTACCACTCATTGGTTTGAAAAAGAAATCTTTTCCTTTTTCATCATGCTCCACCATAAGTTCAAATCCCTCTAAGCCCTTTTTAACACTTGGATTCCTTTCAAGCATTGCATTTGTAACTTTATTAATTAACATTAATTCGTTCATTATATCTCCTTTATTTTTTTATTTTCCATACTGCAATTCCTACACCAATGACTGCACCTATAACACCTGAAACAATTGCCCCTATCGCATTACCTTTAGTAATTATAAGAGAGATGAAACCCAAACAACAAGCACCTACAATAGCACCTCCTCCTATTTTTTTTATGCTTTCGCACTCTCTGGTGGCTTTTTGATATTGTGTATAAAGCTCATCAAAACGCTCTCTATCAAGCCCCATAACCTTTAGTGTTTCTTTTACCTTATTGAGATCTTCATTCTTATCCCATAGCACAAGAGCAGGTCGTATTCTCCCCTTATCATCTTTTTGTGCGTGATATATCACACATAGTAAATGAGTATTATGAATGGGCATAATCTTTTCATCATTGCCAACTGAAATATCGCGTATGTTTTTATAGAGCTCATTTACTGCTTTAGTGGCATTATCCCCTTCAAGGATTACACCATCTTTAGCTGTTATGTTTGGCTCATCACTACCTGTTTTGCATGTCTGTATTGTTGCTATTGTCATATCTTTACCTTTATGAAACTTGGGATTGCAAGATTTGAAGAATTTCTTTTTGTGGATTTGTCTTTAAGCTATAAGGGTAAAATTTAATGCCTTTCTTATCTAATGTAGTTTTCATGTCTTCTATTTCTTGTCTTTGATAAAGCTTTTAAAGGAGCTTTAAAGTGTTTTTAGCAAAAACTAGATTGTTAGCAAAAGCGTGAAATGGCTATAAAGCACAAAAGGTAGGGTTTTTAGGGGGTGGTAGCAATAGCCGCCTTTGTTTGATAACTGCATACTATATAAAAATCGATTTAGTCAAGGGTGGGTATTAGGTTATTTTTGGGAGTGTCAGCGATAGTAGGTAAGGCATTAAAAATAACACACAAACATGATTTTTATTTTTTTAGCGTAAGAAAAGACTGCCCCGCTAAAGAGATAAAAATCTATCCTTTGACAAAAGAGATTTTTTGATTACAATCTCGGTTGAAAACAAGGCGGAGTAGTGCTACCAAACAAATTAATATAATCTATAATTAAGTCAAGATTCTATAAATTAGATTCTATAACACTAAGTTGTGATTAGATAAGCTTTACCAAGATTCTAACTTTTACAATATAGCTTCTTAAAACTCAATAAATAGAATCTACAACTACGATTTTAAAACTCTCAAATAATCTTTCACACTCTTTTTAATAAAATCTTTAAGTCCTTGTGGCTCTAACACCACCACATGTGGTATCCACTTTAGCACTAAAGGGGAAATCTCCATATAGCTTGTAATATGCAGAGTAATATCAAGGCTACCATCTTTATTTTCATCTAAATGCTGATTTGGCGAGATTTTCTTTCGTTTAAAATATTTTGCCACTTTAGAATCTATCCATAATCTCACCATAAAAGGCTTTGCATCAGGCACAAACCAAGCATTTAAGGCATTATCTAGCCGAGCCAATATCTCTTCACTCACACTCTCACCCTCACTCCGCCCTACTTCTTTTATATCAGCAATATTATTTAGATAAAACTTTTTCATTGTATTAGATTCTAATCCTAAAAGATACCATTCGCCACTAAAGTTTAGAATCTTTAGTGGCAATACTTCTCTTTGTGTGTGAGTTTTGGTGTTATTCAATTCTTGTAAAAATTTAAATTGAATTATTATATGCTCTTTTATAGCATTTTGTAAAAGCAGGATAGATTCAGTATCAAGGGTGATTTCCTCTAAATTTGTGCGAGTGAAAAATATATCTGTGCGATTATTTTGCTGGCTTTTAATCTCTAATCCTTCAAGTAAGGATAGCATTTGTGTTTTTGTAGCCCCGCCCATACTATATGCAAAGCTTTTTAGAAGCAAAAATGCCACAGATAGTTCATCATTTTCTTTTGCTGTATAGTGTCCGTGAAAATAGATTTTATCCCGCTTATAGCTATACTCTGTGCCCATATTTTCTACATCTCTTCGCAATGTCCTAAGACTAACACTAAATTCTTTGGCTAATTCTTTCGCACATATCAAACCATTATTTTCAGGGTTATGAAGTGTGGCAAAAATCTTACTCATACGAGCCATTTTTGTCGCATAATCATGTAATGGCATATAAATCCTTTTATTTTTATGCTTAATTATAAGAGATAAAAGTGAAAATTGACATAATTATGTCAAAGTAGCATTTAATATTTAAGCTTAATTTATCATAAATCATATTAAATAATCATAATTTATTATAAATTAACATGATTTATGATAAAAATGATAAATTAATACTAAATTTATAACATAGCCTTTTGATAGAGTTATGTAAATATTATATTTGAAAAATTTTATAAAAACAAAGATAAGCCCAAGTTGGTAGGCAGGGGCTAGGGGGCTGCTTTGGTAAAAATTTCTTCAAGAAGTTCAAGAAGTTTTTCGATAATATCAGCATTATTAAGTGAGATTGTAAAACTCTCTTTTCCAAAGTGTGATGATGGTTGTTGTTTTAGCAATTCTTCTAATAACTTTTTACACTCATCGCTAAGGGGCGTTAGAACAAAACTATCTTTTTCGCATCGTATCTCGCATTTGCCTTTGATGACGACATGATGCTCATCACTTTTGATATTTTCCCCTTTGATATATTCCGCTTTTTCAAGCTTGTTAGCCAAAACCTCTAAAAATGCATTGAGTGTGCCTCTTTTTGGTTTCTCCCCCTTTGCTTTGCCTTCTGCGGATTTGTAATTAACAAGTCTGTATATTTCCAGCCCATTATTACCGCAACGCCAAGTAAAAACATTGTGTTTATCTTTAAAAAAGCTCTCGCTATATTTGATGAAATAATACCGCCATTGTTTTGGTTTAAATTTTTTACACAGCTTATCATCACTTACTAACCCATTTTTAAACATAGCCTTAAAAGCTTCTGCTAACTTTCCGCTAATCGTATTTTTCCCATTTCGTGTTAGCATAATATGCCAAGCTTCTTTGCCACCAAAAAGAAATTTACCTTTACCATAAGTAGTGCCTAGCCAAAAATTACCATCAAATCCACGATAAATAAGGTTAGCGATAATGCTATGTGTTGGCGTTTCGTTTAAGATAATTTTAGCATTTTCTAGCATTGCTTTATCATCGTCATCCAAAGGCGTTTTCCCACTTGCTTTCCTTTTACCAAATAAAAGTTCCAAATCCCCTTTGAAATATTGATGATTTTCAAATTGTCGCATAATCTCATCTTTAGCTGCTATATCATCATTGCAGATTTTCACACATTCTTTGATATGTCTCCCCATATCATATTGTATCACGCTTCTATAAGATAATGCACCATCAGATAAATACTTTTGTTTCTCATAATTGCAATAGTTTCTTACCTCGCACAGCTTGTTAGTTAAGTTACTATCTTGCTTTTTCATAAGATAGATAAGAATAAAAAGATAGATAGCATCTTTTTTGCTTAAATCATCATGTTTCACCATTGCAGCAAAAAGCTCTTTTCCACTTGTAATTTCATTGTCTTTATCAAAAATACAAACTTTATCTCCTACGCTTTCGCCTATTATTTCAGTAAAGCTTATAAAAATATCCGCTACTTTATCTTTTATCTCGTCAAAATTATCAAAGACATAAATAAGAATCTCTAATGCTTCTTGTGTCTCAAAAATTTTATACATACTATGAGCGTTTTGTGTTGTATTATCATTTGATTCAGCTATAACTCTATTAAAATGTGCCTTATTCCAATCAAATGAGCTTTTTTCATTTTCATTTACTTTATAATAAAGCATTTCGCATAGATATTTGATAATGTTTAGCATATAACTTTGTGCTAGTTCTATGCACTCCATATCATCTTCTTGCTTTTTATCATTTTTCACATAGTAAAATACACTCTCTAGCCATTCATTATCAAGCTTTTGTGAAATCTCTTCTTGTTTATCTTTAAACTCTTCGCCAAACTTGTCGCCCAAAAAGCCCTCAAATGCTGCTTTAAAATTTTCAAAGTCATTGAGTGGTGCGCCTCTAGCATTCATTTTGATATATAGCTCATCATCTAGCCCAAAATCTCTAAGCTCATTCAAGGAAAAGGTAAGCTTATCTAAAGTTTCTAGCTTGGGGATGCCCCCGCTAATTTTACTCGCTTCTGTATGTATAGAATCTAGCATTGTAAGCATAGATTGTATAGTAGGGTCCTGCTCCCAAAAGGGTAGAAACCACGCTTGATCTTTGATAGTTTCAGATAGGATTGTTTCGTTACTCTTGTCTAATGTATCTTGCATTGTCTGCGTATTCTCACTCAAAGCCTTGCAAAATTCCCTTGAGCTAGAGCGTGTTTCATAAGTGAAGTTTGCCAGATAAGATTCTTGCGTATTGTTTCGCATTGTGATATACCAATGCAAAAGATAGAGAGTTGTAAGCCTTTGCTGTCCATCAAGGGGGATAAACTCATTACCATTTTTCACACTGCCATAGATAAATTGCAAATGTAGTGCTTTATCACTTTTCAAGGCATTTAATAAATCTCGCACAAATTTTTCCCGTATCTTTTGTGCGTTTTTTCTGCCCTGTGCGTAGTCGCGCTGGATTATAGGGATTTTGATAATGTATTTTTGTGTTAGGGTTTTAAAGGTTGTTGCTTGTGTATCCATTTGCTATCCTTATTTAAAATTTTTAGAGAATAGATTTCTGTATCTTGTTAATGATTGCTTCTTGATAGTATTCACTATCTTTCTTACTCCAAAAGAGTGCTTGAGAGATATTCTGCTCTTTTGTATAGTATTTGAAAAATACATTGCGTGTGCAAAGGGGGATAAATTTGCCTTGTTGCTCTTTCTCTTTTATCCTTTGTTGCTTCATCGCAAAGACAGCATTGTTAAGAGAACTATTTTCACTCTTAGCAAGTAGAGTAAGATTGCCTATTGTGTGTAATTCATCGCCTTTAAATATATCAAAAATATCTTTTACACATTTCTCAAACTCTTCAGCGTAATCATCTATATTATTTTTTCTTGCGTTTAATTTTGTTTGCAGTGTTTCTACTTTCTTTATAGCATCTCGTATTTTTTCTATCGATTGCTCTTTAGTGCTTTGCTCTGCATTTTTAAGAATCTCTTTGCTATCTCTAAGCCAATTTAGTTTTTCTTTGAGTGGCATTTGTTTGGTTTTATCTTGCTGGGCGTGGATATGCTCAAGCTCCCATTCTTTGTCTTTATATATATCAAAGCTAAAGCGGTGTTGTGAATCTATGTAAGAGAGCATATTAAAGAGTAATAAAATGGATTTTAGCTCTTTGCTATTATCGCCATAAACAAGGGATTTGATTTGTTTTAAATCTCTTTTATTATTTATATTTATTCCAATTTTTGCTTTGATTTTTTCTTTTATCGTTGTGTCCAAAAACGCAGTTTTTGTTTGTTTTTGTGCTTCTTTATAAAGCTCTGCTAGACTTTCATCTTGCTCGAGTAAAAAGCCGATGAGATGATAATACTGCGAATTTTTATACCACGATGTAAGGGTGAGAAAGATTTTTTTAATCTCCTGCCAAAAGCATTCTTTAGAATCTTTGCTTGTAAGTTTAGTTTGTATAGCCTCAAACACCGCGTGGTATTGATTTGTATGGGATTTGTCTTTATCGCTATTGTTTTCACAATATATATTATAATATATCTCAAATAGTAGCAAAATCCTTGTATCATAACTTTTTTTATCATTAACTAAAAAGCTAAAAAACTCATCATCTTGCAAGGCATATTCCATATCATCCCATTCTTTTGCTTTCTCTATTTGCCTTAAATCTTGTATTTCATTTGCCTCATCTTTTAATAAAAGCTGTGCTTTGATAAGCTCGGCATCATTGAGCGGGATTTTTCCGCTATTAACATTTGCAAAAAGATCTGTTTCATTTTCATTTTTACTTTCATCGCTTTCATACCAAATCACGCCGACATATTTTTCGCTTGTTTTGTCCGCTTGGAGCAGACTTTCTATCGCTTCTTTTTTGTTATTATCATTACCAAACCACGCTTTAATCGTTTTGCAAGCTGATTTCATAAAGTAATAATCCATACTAAATTTGTCATTATCGCTAGGATTCACTTTTTTACACTTTAAAGATTTTAAAAATTCCGTGCTTTCCCTTCTTGTGCCATACTCTATCACACAATTCACCTTTAAATCTAGCACTTTACAGGTAAGGTATAAAGTTGTGAGCCTTTGCTGCCCATCAATTACATTGTATTTGTTCCCATCTTTTTTCACCATAATGGGCTGTAAGCAGTAAAACTTCGCTTCATCTTTTGAGAACTCTGAGAACTCTTTCAAATCATTAAGCAGATCTTCTACCTGCTTCTTTTTCCACTTATATCCCCTTTGATAGCTTGGGATATGATAGTCTATCTTTTCATTATCTACGCCTATATTTAGCAACTCTTTAATCGTCTTTATCTCATTTTGTGTAGCCATTGAATTTTCCTGTTTTTATTTATTTATAATCCTTAAGAATTGTAACTAAAAAACACTTGCGAAGTTTTGAATCTTGCCCTTTTGCTAAATCATCTTTAATTTTTTGATTAAAGTTATAAACTTGCTCTCTCACACTTTCAAAATAGTTTATAAAACTTTCTTTTGTGAGGTCTTTTGGATTTATTTCATCATGTTGTGCTTTGTAATAAATACGCAATGCCCCCACACGAAATGCACTATCATCATCTACACCCAAAACTTCTTTAAGTATTGGTATTGCAATGTTGCATTTAAGCAATGATCCACCCAAAGAAATATTAAAACAAACATTTTGATATCCAACAGGCTCAGATATATCTATCATAAAGTATAATTGCTCATCATTAAAATCTTTATGCCATATAGATATTTGATTACTATCCTCAAGCTCCATATCTTCATTATCTTCTTCCACTTTCATTACATAATCTTTATAGTTGTTTTCTATTGTTTTTCTAATCTCATGCATTGTATCACAATATGCTTGAATGGATTTAAGTTTATCGTTAAACTCTTTAATCTTATTAGAATCTAAAAATTCTTGTAGTTTAGATTCTAGCTCTGTTTTTGTTGGATGCCCCCACCACCATCCTTTTTCATCGTCTTCATAGTCTTCAATAAGCACACGATCTACATTAGTATTACCTAAATAAAAATGGATTCTAGAAATCATAAAATTATCTATATAATCTGAATCTTGCTTAAAAAGCCGCACACCATAATTAACATATTCATAGTTGTATTCGAATTCTTCTATACAAAAAGCAAAATAGTATTCCCCGCAATCTTTAGGCTTAATGATAAATGGATATGTGTAATTTACTAAATCATTATTTACTTTGGCAATCTCAAAGCCCTTGCTTTCTATTTGCTCTTTATATTTTTCTACAATCTCTTCACAATAAGAATCTATAAGTTTCTCTTTTATGTTTAGAATCTCAGAGATGATTTTTATATTTTCTTCTAGGTTATCATCTGCTAAAAGTTTCTCTATATCCTTTGTGTTCTCATCTGTGTCTGTAGTGATTTGGGTGATATTTTTATAAAAGAGTAATGCAGCATTTAGATGTGTGATACAGCCAACTTTTGTTTGTGATTTTTCTATCCATTTTAGAATCTCTTCCTTGTAAGTGATAGTTTTAAATCTTACTTTATTATCCCCATTTACAAAATAATCCCCTTGTATTTCCCACTCACCTAAGCTTTCTTTTGAAAATGTTTTTTTATGAGGGGCAAGATAAAGTATAGCGAGATTTTCATACTTTTCTAGACAATCATCAAAGTCTCCCTCAAACTCTTCACAATACTCTTCAAGCTTAATATGTATATTTTCTTCATCTGCCAAAAAAATATCATTGATAATGATATGCTTATGATTGTTATCAATGAGAATATTATCATCACACAAATACATATTAGCATACTTACCATCAAACCACTCTTTAAGCCCAACAGATTCTAAAAACTCTTCTAAAAACAAACTGCCTTGATAATGTTTGCCTAGCGGATTTAAAAATCCATACATTAATAGACTATTCAGATAGCCAAAATGTTTGTTTTTTAAAATCGAGTTTATCACATCAGAATAATCGTTATAAGTTGCCATGCTTTTATCCTTTCATTAAAGTTTATGTAGTAGAGCTTAATCACTATAAATGCGTATTATAATCAAAAAAAAAACGCAACAACAAGGTTTTAAATAACCATATATCTAGCTAAAATTTTAAACTCGTAAGCCCTAAATACTTTGTTATAAAGCTATGCTTTTGTGTTTTTCTCTCCCTTTGTGTATTGCTAATGAATTTATAACACATCTCTTTGACAGCATTATGACAAAAAAGTGAAATTTTTTAGAATCTTTGTGGATTTTAAAGATTCTAAAATCTTAATGCCCTATCTACACTTTCTTTTTCTTGTAAGATTTTACAAGATTCTATATTTAACGCATAAAATCTCTCTTTGCTATATTGCTTAAAATACACCTTTTTCATTACTCCATGCAAAATGGTGTGCAATCTCTAAAAATGCAACCTTTTCGTCCCTATCTAATAAACTCAAAAACATAGCAAACCTTTCGTAAAATCTAGTTCAAACGAACACGCCGTATTCTACAAAAAAACAATAAGTCAAGGATTGTATGCTATTGTATTGCCCCTAAAAAACCAAAATGTAAGAATTATACATAAAATACCTATGATATGCCCAATAATTATAGAATCTAAATACCCAGCAATGCCAAAACTAACAAATGAAACAAGCATCGCAATATTAGCATAAGGAAGTTGTGTTATAAAATGGCTTTGCACAGAGCAACTAGCACCAGTAGCTGACAATATTGTAGTATCTGAAATAGGTGAAGCATGATCCCCATAAACTGCACCAGAAAGTACAGCAGACATAACAAATGCAAAATCTACTCCGTTCATATCTGCTACATTCAATGAAATGGGAAGCATAATAGCAAGCGTACCCCAGCTAGTACCAGTACAAAATGCAATGATACTTGAAAGAGCAAAAATTATAATTGGTATGGCAATATGTGCATTTAAACTATTTGCGTCTAATAGAGTTTTTGATAGATTTGCCAAATAAACTCCTGTTTGCAAGTCATTCTTTATAACGCCACCTATACACCAAGCAAGTACAAGTATAATAGTTATGGGGATAATTGACTTTAAAGATCTATATATAATGGGTAAAAAGAAATTAGCCTTAAGATACCTAAAGGACATAACTAAACTTATAATAAGTGTAAAAAAACCTCCCCAAAACAATGCAAAACCACCATCTGAATTACTAAGCATAACAAAAATATTAACACTACCGCTAACCATATAACCGCTATAAAAAATTAAAAAAGTAATTAAAAAAATAAGTGCCGCAATAGGAACTAAAAGCAAAGATATACTGCCATCACTTGCTTTGTTGTCTTGATTCAAAGAATTTATTCCTACATTCACATGCCTTTTCATAGCAGAAAAATTAACTTGCCAAAGTATTGTTAAAAATACTACAAAAATAGCAAACCATGCGTAATAATTACCCCAAATACTAGATACTATAGTTAAAAATCCTTGCTCTTTTCCAAGTGTTGCTAAAATACCCAACATATATGCTCCAAGACTGGATATTGGCACTAAAGCACACATAGGAGCAGAGGTAGAATCTATAATATAGGCTAATTTCTCTCTACTTGAATTATTCGCATCACTTAGAGGCTTTGTAGCTTGTCCTACAATAAGGGCATTAAAATATCCATCAATGAAAATTATAATACCAGCAATGAAAGTTAAAAATTCTGTTTTCTTAGCTGTATCAATGTATTTTCTTGCCCACTGCACAAAAGCATTGATTCCGCCTGAATATGCCATAATTTCTGTTATAACGCAAAGTAAAAAAAGAAAACCAAAAACATAGATATTAGAAAGTTTAATAGAATCTTTGTTGTAAAAAACACCTACAAGATTCTCATAAACATAATTTAAAACATAGAATACTAAATGTGTATCTAAGCTGTTTCTAAGACCCATTAAAATTCCAGCTATAACAATGCCAATAAACAATGATAAAATAATTTTTCTTGTAAAAAATACCAAAACAATAACGCATAATGGCACAATTAAACTAAATGCCGAATCTGAATACACATAAACCCCCTATTTAACCAGCAAATGCAAAATACTATAACTTGTATTAACTCTAACAACATTTTATCTAAAGAATCTTATAGCTAATAATTTTTATTAGCATTCACAATAACTAGAATATATTAATTTACATTTGAAATAATATGAAATAATACAAAAATAGTAAATTACTATAGATAAATAACTATGATAAACTCTAAACCATAAGAAATTAATGTTATAAAACTTTGCATGAATTACATATTGTAATATTTAAAAAATATTCATATTATAGAAAATTAGCAGATACAATATTGTGATACACCAAACCCAGATCAAGTTGATTTTAAACTCGTTATAACATATTAATTAATAAGTAATAATGACTAATTATTTTCAAGATTTTAATTTTTTGATATTTATTCAAAGACTCTAGATGAAAAGCAATATATTATAATAAAAAATATGAAAACTTTAGAACTTATCACTATAATTATTTTGTAGAGATTCTAATTATATGGCTATGTCTATATACAAAACAGCAATTAGCAAATATCTTTATTTTGTAGTTGATTAAGCCATATTTCAGTTTATTATCAAGGCTTGTATTAGTATAAAACAAATAAGCCATGTTTAAATATAACAAGAAATAACTATATTGTGATATTACTTTTTGCTGAAAATTAAATTATACAAAAATATGAGGTAACTTATAATTTTTATTACACATGCTATAAATATTATTGAAGTTTATATGTAGTCTTAAGGCATTTAACCTTATGGCACCTATTTAGCAAATATCATTAACAAACATTAATATTTTTTAGTTAGAATACATCATACTTTTAAGGTTAAAGGAGAATATTATGGGAATATATGATAGAAATTATACTCAAAATACAGAAGAAGTTTCATATCAATCATATAATGATACCGCATTGGTAAATTTTGTTAAGACTACATATAAGTTTTTTGCTGGTAGTCTTTTGTTGGCTTTTATTGGTGTGCTTGTAGGATGGGGAGATCCAGTACTTGTTGCACAATACAGAATACCATTATTTATTTTAGAAATTGCATTAATATTTGCTTTGGGCTTTGTGCAAGATAAGCCGGGGGTAAATCTAGCAGTTTTTGCTTTGTTCTCTTTCATAAGTGGGCTAACATTGGTTCCATTGTTAGCTATAGTAGCAGTGAAAAATCCAGCTATTATAGCTCAGGCTTTGGCTATGACTACTATAATTTTTGGAATTATGAGTATATATGCTCTTAAGACAAAAAGAGATTTAGGAAATATGGGAACAGCCCTTTTTTGGTCTGTTATAGTTATATTTGTGTTTGGCTTGCTAAATATGTTTCTATTCAAAAGCCCTATGCTTCAATTTGCTATTGCAAGTGCTGTAGTTTTAATATTTAGCCTATATATTGCTTATGATACACAAAATATAATTAAAGGAAGATATAGCAATCCGTTAATGGCTGCCATTGCGTTGTATCTTGATGTTCTTAACATATTTACTGCATTACTACAAATATTAGGCTTGAGTAGAGATTAATTTGCTCAAGAATCAATAAGACAGCCACTAAACGCTGTTTTAGGTTGAATAAAACATTGAATAATCACTATGATCTTCTGTTGCGATACTTGGTTATCGCACATTTCAAGATAAATCCTGATTGTAAAATTAATATAGACTTTTTTAATATAATAAGAAATATTATGTGGCTTTATGTATTGATAAATGAAATTATGCTATAATAGATATGAGAATTCAAAGATTCGGTATCACAAGGAACTTGCTATGATGAATGACTTGCTAAGTAAAACCATTGAAAATCTACCACCTTTGCCAGAGACTGTAATAAAATTAAGAAACTATATAGACAAGTCTGGTTCTGAGGCGAGAGTGCAGGAGGTCGTAAATATAATATCTCAGGATCCACTTTTAACTGCAGATTTACTCCGTTTGGCAAATTCTCCATTTTATGGTTTCTCAAGAGAAATTTCAACAATTAATCAGGTTGTTGCGTTGTTGGGTATAACAAACATAAAAAATATAGCTATAGCAAATTCTTTAAAAGGTAAATTAAGTATAAATGTTTCTCCATATGGTTTGGATACGCAAACATTTTTGCGTAATTCAAGCGAAGAATCCAATTTTATAACAGAATGGCTTGGCGAAGAAGACAAAAAATTGTCTCAAGAGCTTGTGCCTTGCGTTATGTTATTAAGACTTGGTATGATATTGTTTTCAAGTATGTTGATAGAACAAAAGAAGGATAAGGAGTTTTTAGAACTTATAAAACAAAACAACTACCAAAATATAGCATTTATAGAAAATGAGTTTTTTGGAACAGATCATCTTTCTTTTTCCGGCTTTTTATTCAACCACTGGAGATTTGATGAAGATCTAATAGAGAGTTTAGCATATATAACGGCTCCACACGCCGCATCTGACCATGTTAAAAAGAATGCTTACGCTCTTGCTATAGCTAACAGAATCTTTGAACCATATCAAGGTGGAAGTCCATATAATGTACATGAGGCTATAGCATTAATACAAGAAGCGGCTACACAAGGCATCAAATTTGATATCGAAAACTTTAAAAGCAAGTTGCCTCATGAAGCTAAAATAAATTTGAGTGTTGCCGTATATTGATTAAAACGATAATCAATAAGCACAAACTATTGCGGGATAGTAATATTTAGGAATATGAATGCAAGATTTTATTAACCCATACAGAGATAAGGGTAGTATTCATGCTTTAAGCAAAAGCATAAATAAACTAGCACAGGGATTAAACGAGTCTCTGTATATAATGGAAGTGTGTGGAGGACATACGCACACATTGATGAGGTACGCATTAAAAAGCCTTATAGATTCTAGTAAAATAAACTTTATACATGGACCCGGTTGTCCTGTATGTATAATGCCAAAATCTCGCATTACAGAGGCATATTCTTTAGCAATGATGAAAGATGTTATACTATTAACATTAGGCGACATGATTAAAGTTCCTAGTGAATTTGGAAGTCTTGCCTCTGCTCGTGCAAAAGGTGCTGATGTTAGGTTTATATATTCACCATTTGATTGTCTAAAAATTGCAAAAGAAAATCCGAGTAAGAAAATAGTATATTTTGCGATAGGTTTTGAAACTACAACGCCGATGACTGCTGCATTATTACAAAGAGTAATTGATATGAATATAAAAAACCTTTTTCTACATATCAATCATGTTTTAGTTCCACCGCCAGTTCGTGCAATATTAGATGATAAAAAAGCAAAAGTTAATGCATTAATCGCCCCATCACATGTTAGCGTTATAAGTGGTTCGCAAATTTACTTTCCATTAGCACAAGACTATAAAATACCGATTGTAATCAGTGGATTTGAGCCTGTAGATATGCTTGAAAGCATATTAAAGATTATCAAACAAAAACTAGATAATAAGAGTATTGTGGAAACTCAATATTCTCGTGTGGTTAATTTTAGTGGCAACATAAAAGCACAGGAGTTAATAAGCAAGTATTTTGAAGTTGCACCATCTTTCACATGGAGAGGGCTTGGAGAAATAAAAAATTCAAGCTTGAAATTGAAAGAAAAATACAAACAATTTGACGCACAGCATGAATTTGATATAGAAGAAATAGAATCTAAAGAATCAAAATATTGTCTTTGTGGGGAAATATTGAAAGGTTTAGCCCAACCAAGAGATTGCAAAGTCTTTGCCAAATCTTGCACACCCTCAAAACCTATGGGAAGTTGCATGGTTAGCAGTGAGGGTGCATGTGCAGCATACTACAAATATGGCTAGTTGCAACAATAAAATAGACATATAGTAGAATTGCTCCAAGAATCAGTAAATTTTTACGGAGTTAAGCAAAATTCTTAAATCCACATGTTGTTTTAAAACAGATTGTAATAATCAAGCATACAATTATGACCGCATGCTCTATAAGTTTAAATTTAGCAATAATTTATGATATTTATTGGTATTTATTTACCAATCTTAATTACACAAATATCTTTTGTTGTATAAAATACAAATGAGTTTAGAGATAACCTAATTGTGTTATTAAGATAAACCTAATAGAACAAAAAATATATATTTTTCACTTTTTTGTGTTTATTCTAACTATATTTAGCTATAATGCGACTAGTTTTTTATTTTTAGTTACCGAAGGAGAAACTATGAAAGTTCTTAAAAAGTTATTGTTTGTTTCTGTAGCAGCTACAGGTTTGCTTCTTGCTTGTCCGCATGGTGGTAATCACGGTGGATCATCAGGATTGCATGCACCACATGGGGTATTAAATGAATTGTATGAAACGGCTAGCTTAAAGCAAAAAAGGGAAATATTGCAAATTGAGTTTGATGCTCGCAAGGCTATTAAGTCTCAAACAGAAAAGTTCAGACAATACATGCAAGCTATTGAGTTTGACATTAAAAATTTGCGCTTAGACCTTGAAGAAGCTACTATGAGTGGAAATACAGCTAAAAAAACAGAGATTCTTCATAGAATTGCAAAAAAACAAGAAGAATATAGAAAAAGTAAGCAAGATGAAAGAAATTTAATGTATCTACTTCAAGAAGATAAAATTAAAAAAATTAATGGTGTGTTGAAGGTTAAATAAAAAAACCATAGCACCTTATATATTCTTTGCAGTCCTACATTGACTGCATGGATCTTATTTATGTATAGCCTACATTATGGTTAATAAGGCTCTCTACCATGAATCCTAGTAGATTTAAAATCACTTTTATATTCGTTATGTTGTCAATCGTTTGCTATGGTAAAAGCGTAGTATGTTTTACACAGATAGACGACACAATTGTATATGGTAAGTGTAAGGGAGTGTTAAAACATGGCAAGTTTGTAGGGTATTATCCAAGTGGTATAACAAAATGGGAGGTACATTATAAATACAATGTATTAGATGGCAGATTTGCAAACTTCTATCCCGATGGGAATCTACATTTTTCCGGTTATTATAGAAATGGTATCCTTGATGGTAAATTTACACAATACAACAAAAAACATGATAGCTTAGTAGCAAATTTTAAAAAAGGTGTTTTACATAACTGGCTTTTTACATTCAGAGGCAAGGAGAAAACGCAAGGATTCAAATATTATTATGGTAAGGTCATCCAAAGGAGATATTTTGAATGATATTGATTCAAAAAATAGTAAAGATAAGATTACAAATAATACTAAAATTAGCAAAACAAGTATATACATAAAAAAATATTATATGATAATTAAAAACCAATATAACACATATTATGAATATTGCTCTAATATATGGCATAAAATAACAGATAATGATAGAATATTCCACTATGCTTCATCTCTTAGTTTCTACAATATATTTTCCATTATTCCTGCATTTTTAATGTTTTTCTCCCTATTCTCTCTTTTCCCTTCATTTCAGAATCAAATAAAAATATTAAAAAATATCATATTAGATAATATTTTACCTGACAATGCAAATGAAGTATCAAATATAATAGACGGATTTCTATCAAATGGGCAAGAAATGGGGTTTGTTGGGTTCTTAATTTCACTTATTAGCTCTTTCATCTTTTTTAGAAATTTTGATGATATTTCTGCTCGCATATTTGTTGCAAAAAAGCGTGGCTATTTTGATTCGTTTATTATATATTGGCTATTAATCACATTAATACCCATGTTTTTAGCAACATCTATATATTTCAATACATTTATAACTGATATTTATGCAAATACGGCATTATCAAAACTTTACCCTTGTATGCCCATACTAATTACTTGGTTTATTTTTATTATACTTTTTAGAGTTGCAGCAAATAAGCCACTAAGACTGCTAGTATTATTTATAAGCAGCTTTGTAGGTGCAATCGTTTGGTATGGATTAAAAATAGGATTTTTTTACTACATGACATATAATAAATTCTATAGTAATATATATGGTTCTGTATCTATCATAATGTTTGCATTTTTATGGATATATGTATCATGGCTTACAATTCTTTTTTGCATGCAATTTTGTAAGTATCTTGACGATAAATATCCAGACAATCAAACTACATAATGTATGGTGCTATCACTATCAAAAGGAAATATATGTTTAATGAATTAGAATCCGATATACACGCTTTATTTGTAGCTACAATAGCAATAATTGCTGTACTTAATCCATTTGGTAACCTTCCGCAATTTATAGCAATGACTGAAGGCGTAAAAGGTCCAATAAGAAAAAAACTATTTCGTAATGTAATTTTCGTATCATTTTGTATTATGTTGGTGTTTCTTTTTACAGGTTCTTTTATAATGACTAATTTATTTAGAGTAAATTTAAATGATATTCGCATAGCAGGAGGAATAATATTAATTGTGATGAGCTTGAGAAACTTTATTTTCCCATCAAGTGCATATGATTTTTCAAACTACAAAAATCTTAGATTTGATGAATTATTTCATAAAAGTATTATACCTATGGCATTTCCTATGTTGGTTGGTCCGGGAGCACTTGCTACAATAATAGTTATAGCTGAAGACAAAAATACCATTGTAGCAACAGGTGCTATTTTTTGTGCATTTTTATTTATGTTTATACTTTTTCAATATGTGGCTACAATAGAAAAAATATTTGGTAAGCTAATTTTACATATATGTTCTCGTATTGCTTTAGTATTTATTGTCGCTATGGGAGTCAAGATGATTATTTCTGGTTTTAGAGGATATGGAATAGGTTGTTAATTGTATTTTAATTATCACGAATGTAAATAGATTCTAATTTTATGTTAAAATTAATCATTAAGTTTAAGGGGTAGTAATGCTTGATAGAAAAGTTACTGTAAATATGCTAAGCAATAAAAAAAACAAAGAAAAAATAACTGCTATTACAGCATATGATGCACTTATGGCTAATATTTTTGATGGAGAAGTAGATGTAATTTTAGTGGGAGATAGCCTTAAAATGAGTTTTGGTGGGGATAAAGATACGCTTGGAGCCACTATGAATGAGATGATATACCATTCAAAGGCAGTATGTAAAGTGGTAAAATTTTCCTTTATATTAGGAGATATGCCTTTTGGTTCTTACTCCACAGAAAAGGTTGCATTAAATAATGCTTTAAGATTCTATAAGGAATGTAATGTAGATGCACTAAAATTAGAAGTTGATATGAATAAATTAAATATTGTTAAAAATCTTTGCAATGAGGGTATAGCAGTCATGGCACACATTGGATTAAAACCACAATTTATGCGTTTTGACGGCGGTTTTAAAATTAAGGGTAAAAATGAATGTGATGCTAATGAATTGATAGAAACTGCAATTGCGATGCAAGAGGCTGGAGCCTTTGGAATTTTATGCGAAGGTATTAAGTCAGAAGTAGCGAAAAAAATCACAGAATCAATAAAAATTCCAACTATAGGTATAGGTGCAGGTATGCATTGTGATGGACAAATACTCGTATGGAGTGATGCCTTTGGATTCTTTGACGAATTTAAACCAAAATTTGTCCGCACATATTGCGATGGAAAAAATATACTAAAAAACGCTATAAGGCAATATGCAAACGACATAAGGAATGCTAGCTTTCCTAATGAGGATGAAAGCTATTAACATGCAACTATTTTGCAAATAACTAAATTATTGAAACTTGACCATCTTGGATAGTTTAAGGTAACTTTTGCTCTTAATTTTTATTAATTTTTGCAACCATATTTGAATGTAATAATAAAGTGCAAATATTCTAAATACTGCTTAATAGTTAAGGTTTTAGAATTTAATCAAAGTGTGTTTAACACTAAACTATAAATTAAATAATCCATACAACATTAATAATTCTAGTAAGTTTATAATTATTTTTCAAAAATTGCTTAAAACTAAACCTACATAGAAATGCAAGCACACAAATTTAATAAGCATTGAAAACACTGCAACCACAAACAATCCGTTACTATAGAAACTGACACTTATGCCAAAACAATAAATGGTAAAATTTTTAATTCTTATCGATTACAACAAACAAATATAATATTAAGAATCAAAGTTTAATCACATTTAATACCATTTTATACATAAATAAATTGATGACAATCTTTATAAGACTAGTAAATCTTGTTATTAAATATATAATTAATACAATTTATAAAAAACTATTAATATACTTAACATTGCATTTATTAACCAACAAAGCTATACAATCTAAACTACCACAATTATTTGCAACCTAAAAAATAATTTATTGCAAATAATATATATAACTTTGAAGTGGATTATAGTAAATTCACCACTAAATCTACATAAAACTATTTATCCACGAATACAACATACTTTAATCGCACACAGAATCTATTTAATTATTCCTTGTGTTTGAAACCACATAATGGCATACGCCAAAGACTGCGTTTTGGGACATTGTAAGTCTTGTAAGAATACATTAACTAATCGTCTTGGTACAAATACAATATCAATATTTTCACCCTCTTCACAATTCCCGCCGCCACTACTTTTTTTATCACAATCACTTATTTCAGCATAAAATAGATTCTGTATAGCACCACTATTTCCAACACTACTATAAAATTCTGCTATCTTGTGCAACCGATTTACATCTATATGATAACCACATTCTTCTTCTATCTCTTGAATTGCAATCTCTCTTATATCTATATCTTTATCGCATAAACCAGCACAAAGCTCATACATATAACCATGCTTTCCATTCTTTAAAAATACACTAACCCTAAATTGCCTTACAAATACAAAACTATCCTTATCCACATGATACAATAATACAGCTACGCTATCATGGGAATCAGAAACATCCCATATCCGTGTGCATCCTGATTCTATAAATTTTACCTGTTGCAATTTTATATACTTAGAAGTAGTTATGGGGCTTTTACTTAAAATCTTTGGCACATCTGGCAATGGTAGTAAAATATCATCTCCTTCATAGTAAATAACATTTGTTTGCATAATAACCCTTAATAAATAATCTATTGTTTCTTGCTATTCAATAAATCATGATTGGTAGATTCCATTTCTTCACTATCTTCGTCATCATTAATATAAGCATCATTTAATGGAACTCTTACTACAACAAATGTATTGTTGCTAAGTGACGCATTCTGTATAAATGATTGTAATTTTTTCTTAGAATCTTGTGCAAATGCCAAAAATGCTTTTTTGTCTTTTCCACTCAATTCACTTCTTGGTGTTTTAATTTGACCTAACGGATTAATAGGTTTATTATTTTTATAAACGCCAAAATGTAAATGTGGTCCGGTACTAAGCCCCGTACTACCAACATTTCCTATATAAGTCCCCTGCCTAACATATGCTCCTACGCGGGAATTTTTAGCTATCTTACTCATATGTGCATATAATGTCCTTATTCCGCCTGAATGATTAATCTCAACTACCTTGCCGTATCCACCTTTGATACCAGAAAAACTTATTCTTCCTTCCCCAGCAGAATATATTGGAGTTCCAGTAAATGCCGCATAATCAACACCATAATGTGGTCTTTTGTAGCCTAGAACAGGATGTCTTCTGCCCGATGAAAATCTAGAGCTTATACGACGATATTTTACGGGAACAATTAAAAAGAAATTTGCCATTTCCTTTCCATCAATATCATAATATCTATTCTTGTATCCAAACAAATAATTAAATTTTTTATTAGATTCAACAGCTATAGTTTCTATTTCTGGAGAACCTATCGTTTTACCTAGCCTGTATTTACGCATATATATAATAGCAACGCGATCGCCTTTTTGCACAATATTACGAATTTTATAGGCAGCAATAAACTCTTGATTTAATTTAGGATCTTGTGTAGCACTATATAACGCACTAGATGGTCCGCCACCATCTTGTATTTTAGAAACAACTTTTTGCTGCACCTGTAATGATATTATAGGAATAATTTCAATACCATATTCATTTTTATTGAAATCATAAAATATCCTTACTTGTGTTTCTGAATTTAAAGATAGAAATGCTTGCAATAATAAACCTTGAGAATCCCTCAAAATAAATATCTCACTATCTGTCTTAACATCAGCCACCAACTCCTTATCTTCCAAACTAAGATTATAATATGTTTTTTCTGGTATATTGTTTTTTGATAAAAATCCTAAAAATGTTGAACCGTATTCCCATTTATACTGTTCAGAGTAGGTTGCATAAAACCCATCATGTTTAGCAGGCTTAATCATGTCCTGTTTATCTGTTTTTATAGAATCTTTAGATTGAATATCTGCAACTTCTTGCTTATTTGTATCTTGATGATTTACATCCGTTGTTGTATTAGTTGCAAACAAGTTTTGCGAACTTACAAAGGTACATATTAAAAAAAATATATGTCTAAATAAAAAATTCATTATTTTTTCCCTTGCATATAAAAATTATACAAAAAAAACCTAAAATGTGTTAGAATTTTGGTATTATATTTGCTGACACACTATACACATATGTTAGTATGGGATATCAGATGAAATAAAAGGTTGATTATATCTTTTTTAAGCATATAGTTAGCTTAATTTCATTAAAAAAATAAAGGCTTAAAATGCGAGATTGGATTTATCCAACGCTAGTTTTTGTTGTTTTTTTATACGCTATGGCATTCGTTTTGTTCTATACATACAAAGGTGCTAGTGGGTATAGTGGTGGCGGAAAATCTGGTGGAACAACAACTGTGGAAGATTTCCAATCAGAAATGAATAAAAAATTGTAGTGAAAACTTGATTTTTTTATTTATAAGCCGATTTACAGGAAAGATCTTATTGTAAGGAGACATCATGAGAGTTGCTAGTAATATTGCTGCTTCTGTTCAGCAAGCACAAACTAGAGAAAGAAATGACATAAATCGTAGTTATGAAAAAGGCGTAGAGACAAAGAGAAAGGATGATGAAAGGCTAAGCAACATTTCAGACAAACATCATAATGATAAAGTTAATCAAATAAAAGAAGATATTAAGAATGGTAACTACAAGGTAAATTTAATGGCTACAGCAGATAAAATGGCACAAAATTTGCTTAACCTTCAATAATCAAGACAGGCTCTCCCAACAAGCAATAAAAGTCTCTTAGCATTAGAGCTAAGACTTTTGTTATACGCTATTATTTTGTAGAGTTTCTGTCTGTTCATTATTTAAGGTTAAGTCATGGTGCAAATGGAATCTTTACATACTTATCTACAAAATGCGATAAGCAAACTTCAATTGCTTATTGAATACACAGAAAATGACATAGAAGATATAAAATTGGCAAACCACGATGCCATATTTAATCGCGGTATGCTTAAAGTTTCAACCATCAAAGAATTTGAAGTAGCAAAAAACACTATAGATTGTGAAATGTTGAGACTTACAAAAGACAATCCACATTTAAAGCTTGCAGATATACTAGACGAAGAAGCTAATAATCTTCTATCCAACATGCGTAAAATACTAGAAGAATTAAAAGGCATTAACACGCACTATGCAAGAATGGTATTTGCAGTAAGTGAGTTTTATACTTCAATAGCAGATAAGTTAATACCTAGAGAAAAAGCAGACTATAAAAGTCGTGTAGAACAAAGTCAATTGTTAAGAATCCAAGCTTAGGGGGATATTATGGGTGGAATTTTATCTTCATTAAACACAAGCACAACAGGCTTGCATGCACACCAATTAATGGTAGATGTAACCGGCAACAATATAGCAAATGCGAGTGATGAATTTTATACAAGACAAAGGGTTATAGTTCATCCAGAAAAGCCACTATACTATCCAGATTATAACTTAGGCAGAGGTGTGAGTGTAGATTCTATACAAAGATTACATGATGAATTTGTCTTCTCAAGATATTCAAAAGCAGCAGTAGATCATAATTTTTATGATACAGAATTTACAACACTAAGGGAAACAAGCACATTTTTTCCAGATGTTGAGGGTGTTGGCATCTATAATGACTTAGAAGAATATTTTAATTCATGGAAAGATATAGCACAAAATCCAAATGATACAGCACAAAAACAGGTGCTTGCAAAAAATGCCATGATTCTAACAAGAAATATGAATGATACAAAGGAAAAATTGTTAATTTTACAAAGAAAAAAAAGTGAGGAAGTAGAAGCACAGGTGAATGATGCAAATAAGCTTGGTTCTCAAATTGCTGAGATCAATAAAAAGATGAAAGAAATGGAAGATAGCTTAACTTTAAAGCAAGCAAATGAATTAAGAGATAGAAGAGATGAATTAGAATTCAGATTGAGAGAGATTTTAGGTGGAAGTGTATTTAAATCAAAACTAAAGGCAAATAACTTGGTAGGTGCCCAAGCAGCAGATTTTGATGAAGATTATACATTTACAATAGGACATGGCTTTAGCATGATTGATGGTGCAAATTTCCATCCAATAGTATTAAATAAAACAAATAATGCGGCGGGTTTAAACAGACTATACATAAGAGGATATGACTTCAAAGATGTAGATATTACAGATCGTATGGACGAGGGAAAAGTTGGGGCATTAATTGATTTGTATAATAATGGATATGAAGGGACGAAAGTTGGTAAATTACAATACTATATGAATCTATTGGATAGCTTTGCTAGGGGACTCATAGAATCTACAAACACAATATATGCACAAAGTGGAACAGAATCCATAAAAAGTGATATTTTGGAAATTCACCAGAATGAAGCCCTTAGAGATACAAATTATAATATAAAAATGGGTAAATTTACACTTTACGCTTACAACGCAGATGGTAAAATATTAGCAAAAAAAGATATAAAAATAGATGTGCCAACAACTATGAGAGACATTGTAATGCAAATAAATGCCAATACGGACGATAACAACAATAATAATGCACTTGATGATTTCGATGATTATTTTACTGCATATTATGACAATGAATCAAGGCAATTTAAGATCACTTCTAATTACCCTACTAAAGGGCTATATGTAGGGCTAAAGGATCACGGAACAAACTTTACTGGTGCTTTTGGCGTGAATAGATTCTTTTCTGGTAATGATGCCTCAACTATAAATCTAGAGAGAGAATACCGCAAAGACCCAACGAAAATAAGACCATGGCTTATGCCTGTAAGTGGTAACTTTGATATAGCAAATATGATGCAACAATTACAATATGAAGAGGTTGAATTTTATCAAAACAAACTCGACAAGAAACATATGAAATTGAATGAGTTTTATCAATATACAACAGGTGCTGTAGCCAATCAGACGCAAGAGGTTAAAGTCGCTCTTGATACAAAGAAAAGCGTGCTTGAAGCAGTTAAAAAAGAACACCTAGCAATCTCTCAAGTGAGTGTTGATGAAGAGATGGTAAATCTTATAAAATTCCAAGGTGGTTATGCAGCAAATGCAAAAGTAATAACAACCATTGACAGAATGATAGAAACATTGCTAGGAATTAAACAATAAAAATGAAAATTCTTTTTACGCTACATAATGTAGCCTATAAAGGTGGTGGAGAACGAGTTGTTACAAATCTAGCAAACGAACTTTGCAAGATTCCAAATTATGAAATAGAAATAATGTCGTACTACACAGACTCCACAAAAGAAAATATATGTGCATATGCATTAGATTCTAGGGTAAAAATAAGCTATTTGCATCCATTCGATGATTTCCACGAAAATGAAAAAGGTATCAAAAGAATATTGTGGCGGTGGTTTCGCCATATAATAATAAACATTAGAATAAACAAAAAATATAAAGATTTTGACATAATTGTAGAATCTCACCTATCTATGTTTTATCCTCGATTTAAAACAAAAGGGACAAGATATATAAAAATCATGCATATGGTGATAAATAAATGGAAATCAAAAAATAAATTCTATGATAAAATAATATTCTTGAATCAAGCAGAGCTAGAAAAATGGAAATCTTATAGCAATAATATTATAAAAATTCCAAACTTTTTACCTGTTCTGCCATTCGATAACTTGTTGCAAAATATAACAGATTCTGCAATCTCTGAAAAACATAATTTTACAAATGAATATTCACCATATACTAACATACAGGCTTTTAAACAAGCAAAAGACATATTAAGAATAAAAAAACAAAATAATGTCCATGAAAAAGCATATAAAACAATCATTTCTGTCGGCAGAATGGAACCTATAGCAAATCACAAAGGCTTTCCAAGATTAATAAATGCTTATAGCAAAATTGCAAAAAATTTTAAAAACTGGCGTTTAGAGATAATAGGAGATGACTGCGGGCAAAAAGCTGATTTAGAAACCCAAATAAATAATCTCAATATGCAAAATTACATAAACATAAAACCATTCACAGAAGATATAGAATCTGTATATATAAATGCTGACATATTCGCCATGAGTAGTCACTCCGAATCTCTACCTATGGTATTGCTTGAAGCATCAAGCTATGGCTTACCGCTTATAGCCTATGACATTATTACAATAAGAGATTGTTTTGACAACAATGGGATCTTAGTCCCAGACAACGACGAGAAAGCATATTGTAACGCATTAGCAGAATTAATGGATAATGAGCAAAAAAGATTCTATATGGGTATGAATGGTATTAATTTTATCAAGAAAAATTTCTCGAAAGAAACAATAATAGATAAATGGCGAAATCTTTTTGAATCTATAAAATAAATAAATCCACCAAATGAAATACTAATTGCCATAATACCATACACATGGTATTCCATAATAATAAAAATGCGTATGATTAATGTTGTGCTATATATAATTAGAAAATAAATTATTAATTTATTCAATTTGTTACATAAAGTAAAATTATAAAAATATATTACACAGCAGGCTATTTAATGCGTAATTAATAATAAAAAAATGATAAAATAATTACAGGTACAATTATTATTGTATTATTATAGCTGAAGGAGAAATTAATGAGTGAATACAAAGATAGCAGTAAAGTGTTTAAATCGCGTTATGAGAATTATATTGGTGGTGAATGGGTTGCACCGGTTGATGGTAAGTACGCAGAAAACAAAAGTCCTATTAATGGCAAGGTGTTGTGTGAAGTTCCTGTTTCAAGCGAGAAAGATATTGAAAAGGCACTTGATGCAGCACATAAAGCTAAGTGTAGTTGGGGGGCAACAAGCACAACAGACAGGGCAAATATATTATTAAAAATTGCAGATAGAATTGAAGCAAATTTAGAAAAAATTGCCTATGCAGAAACATGGGATAATGGCAAGCCTATAAGGGAAACAACGGCAGCTGATATCCCGCTAGCCGCAGATCATTTTAGATATTTTGCAGGTTGTATAAGGGCACAAGAAGGTGCTATATCTGAAGTTGATAAAGATACAGTAGCATACCACTTTCATGAGCCATTGGGTGTTGTAGGGCAAATCATACCATGGAATTTTCCTATTCTTATGGCAGCATGGAAATTAGCTCCAGCACTTGCAGCTGGAAACTGCATTGTTTTAAAACCAGCTAGTGCAACACCGGCTAGCATATTAGTCTTGTTTGATATTATAGGGGATTTATTACCAAAAGGCACTGTAAATATAGTTAATGGTAGTGGCTCTAAGATAGGAAAGCATTTGGCAACAAGTCCAAAAATATCTAAAGTAGCTTTCACCGGTTCTACTAGCGTTGGCAAAGATATTATGAAGTTTGCAACAGAAAATATTATTCCATGCACGCTAGAACTTGGAGGTAAGTCCCCAAATATATTCTTCTCTGATATTTGTGATTATGAAGATGCTTTCTTTGATAAGGCAATAGAAGGCTTAGTGCTGTTTGCATTTAATCAAGGTGAGGTATGTACTTGTCCGTCTAGGGCATTGATACATGAGAAAATATATGATAAATTTATGTCTAAGGTGTTAGAGAGAATTAAAGCTATAAAAATTGGTTCTCCACTTGATCCTAGCACAATGATGGGTGCTCAAGTTGATGAGAAACAAGTAGAAACAATTATGGGCTACATTGACATAGGTCTAAAAGAAGGGGCAGAGTGTTTGATCGGTGGCAAGAGAAATAAACTTGGTGGAGAATTGGCAAATGGTTGCTATATTGAACCTACCATACTCAAGGGTAACAATAAAATGCGTATATTCCAAGAAGAGATTTTTGGTCCTGTGCTTGCAGTAACAACTTTCAAGAATGACGAGGAGGCATTAGAAATAGCAAATGATACGATATATGGGCTAGGAAGTGGTGTTTGGACTAGAGATATAAATAGGGCTTATCACTTTGGGAGGAACATTAAAGCTGGTAGAGTCTGGACAAATTGCTATCACCTTTATCCAGCACATGCAGCATTTGGTGGTTATAAACAAAGTGGTATAGGGAGAGAAACCCACAAAATGATGTTAGAACACTATCAACAGACAAAAAACATGTTAGTTAGTTATAGTCCTAACAAATTGGGATTCTTTTAATTAGTTTTTGTTGTACCAAGTTATTTAAGCCTTTTATAAATAAAGGCTTAGAATCTTTACAAAAGGTTTTGGATTCTAAAAGATTAATAGCCTTTTTAGAATCTTGTTTTGTTGGCTATTATTGCAAACAGTTATTGTGATTGTTTGCAAAACTTATATAAATTTCAAGGAGTTTTTCATGTCAAAAACAATGAAAGCAGCTATAGTTGAGGAATTTGGTAAGCCATTAGTTGTTAAAGAAGTTAATGTGCCAAAAGCTGGTGAAGGGCAAGTTTTAGTAAAAATTGAAGCTT
>JARHYT010000052.1 GCA_029264775.1 Helicobacter sp.
AATAGTTTTAATAAGAATAGATTAACTAAAAGAGATAAAAGAATTATTGCAAAGCCATAATTCTTTGTAGCTTTAAATAATGTAAATAATGCCCAATCTAGTATTTGTTCTAATGGAAATATAAGTAGATAGTATAGTGTTTCTGTCATTGTGTGCCTTTGGATTTTACTTTAAATTCATTATTGTACCATAATGTATTATTTATAACAATAAAGTTAGATACACTACATAACGATGTAAATTGACAATATTTATTTTATTTAAATACAATAACTGCTAAATATTGTATTTTTTCAATAATTTTTGTGTATCAAGACTTATTGTTAGCATTTGTTGGTGTGCAAAGTCATTACCCATAAAATGTAGAATCACACTAAACCTCCCTGTTAAATATTCGTTTTTGTATTCCCAATATATTTCTGCTCTATCATAAAAGTTTGCCCTATAAAATGGTAATCCCCAATATAGATTTTCTCCATATTCATTAAAATATTTATAGTGCCGATCTCCATAATATATACTATTTTCTATGCCAAATCCCTTAAATTGTGCAAAAATATCAATTTGTGCACCCATATTATTTGAAAATGGATCAAGCCCTGTTGAATACTTCCTTTTTCTTTCTACAGAACCCAACATAGATAATGAAATTTGCATTTTATCCATGTATGGCATATATTTATCTTTTAAATTAGTGCCGAGAAACACACCATAATACAATCTATCTAGCAACCACACATCTATATTGTTTAAATCTATATTTAGCATTTCATCATTTTTTGTATGATATAGCAGGAATGAAGAGCCAACAAATAGCGTGTTTTCTAAAAATCCTTTCTTTATAAAGCCTTGTGCCAAAAACTCATCAATGCGTTTTTTTAGATTCCCACCATACCAATCAAATACAAATTCCCCTGTAAAATTATTGTGTTTTGAAACATATTGAAAGCCCATGCCATTTATGATTGGATTAAACATATAAAAATCTTTTTTATAATAAAGATTTGGATATTCTCCTGCTAAATATTTTCTAGGAAAGATCCCAAAATATCCCTTAAAATTTTTGTAACTTGCATTATAGTATAGGCTAATACCACCATTTTTTGGTATCCTTTCACCCATATTTGTAATAAAATAGCCACCCACATGCAAGCTTTGTCCATAAAAACTTATACCTATTTCTGGAAATAGACTAGCAGCAAGCAAAGTTCTTGTTTGCCAATAGGGATAAGATTCCTCAAGGTTGTCTGCAAAAAAATTGAAATCAAAATTATATAAAAATTTTATTTTATTAGAATCTTGTAGAATAATTTGCTTAGATTCTAAATTATCGCTTTCTATTTTGCTATTTGATCTCATATCATTTGCAATGCAATTTGTAACTAATATCATTATGATGTAACAGAATCTCTTAAGCATAAAACACCTTAAATTTTTAAGAAAATGAGATTCTAGCAAAACAATGTATTTTTAGAATATTTATAATTAAATGACTATTATATTTTTGTTGGAATTTGCTATAATTATACAGGTTTCAAGGATATAAATATGATACATCGTGTTAATAAAAAAAATATAATGAATAAAGATTCAAAGATCTTTGTAGCGGGACATAGGGGGCTTGTTGGTAGTGCAATTGTTGGCAGTCTGCAAAAACAGGGATTTTTCAATGTAATATGTAAAACTAGAGATGAATTAGATTTGCTTGATTCACAAGCCGTGCATGATTTTTTTGCAACACAAAATATAGAATTTGTATTTTTAGCAGCAGCAAAGGTTGGAGGCATACTTGCAAATAATACATATAGGGCTGATTTTATATATGAGAATCTTTCCATACAAAATAATATTATTTTTAATGCTTATAAATTCAATGTTAAAAAATTACTATTTTTAGGTAGCTCTTGCATTTATCCTAAAAATACATTACAGCCCATAAAAGAAGATTATTTGCTTACGAGCGAGCTTGAATACACAAATGAGCCTTATGCTATAGCAAAGATAGCTGGTATAAAAATGTGTGAAAGTTTTAATATGCAATATAATACAAATTTTATTTCTATAATGCCAACTAATTTGTATGGAAACAATGATAATTTTAATTTGTTTAATTCTCATGTTTTGCCTGCATTAATACGCAAGTTTCATTTAGCAAAATTGCTTGCAAAAGGCGATAAAGATTCTGTTTATATGGATTTAAAACGAGATTGTGCAAAAAATGATAAGGAGTGCGAAGAAATTTTACTTAAATTTGCTATTAATGAAAAAAGTGTGGGGATTTGGGGCAGTGGGAAACCAAGAAGGGAGTTTTTACATAGTCAAGATATGGCGGATGCAAGTGTATATATTATGCAAAATATTGATTTTTGTGATTTGATAGAATCTAGTGAAGTTAGAAATACACATATTAATGTTGGCTATGGAAGTGATATAAGTATTCATGAGCTTTCTATGCTAGTAAGAGATATAGTAGGTTTTGAGGGTGAAGTTACATTTGATACAAATATGCCTGATGGGACTTTTCGAAAATTAATGGATTCAAGTAGATTAAATAAATTAGGATTTGTGCCAAAAATATCCCTCAAAGATGGAATTTCAAGTGTATATAATCACTACATTAAAACATACATGAATTAAAATGCAAAATATAGCATTAGATTTTCGTCCTAAAACTCTTAGTGATTTTATAGGGCAAAAGCATTTATTAGATTCTAATGCACCTTTGAGAATTATTTTAGATAAAAGTATCCAAGAAGGTAGCATATTGCCAAATTTAATATTTTTTGGACCACCTGGTAGTGGTAAGACAAGTTTGGCATATATAATTGCCTCAATGAGTAATCGAGTATTTTTGAATTTTAATGCAACAAATTTTAAGCTTGATGAATTAAAAAAAGAGTTACAACCATATCAACATAGTCTTATTAAGCCTATTTTGTTTGTAGATGAGGTACATAGATTAAATATAACACAACAAGAGTTTTTGCTCCCATTCTTAGAAAGTGCTAAGTTATCTTTTATTGGTGCAAGCACTGAAAATCCATTTTTTACGCTAAGCCCAGCACTGAGAAGCAGAACATTTTTGTTTGAATTTAAAGCAATTTGTAGTCAAGATCTTGAATGTTTATACAACAGAGTTGTAGATAAATACCCGCCTAAACACGATCTTTCACACATTAAGGAATGGCTTTTATTGAATCATAGTGGTGATTGTAGGGCATTCTTAAACCTACTTGATATAGCACTTGATATAGATTCTAAACAGGAAGTTTCAATTTCAATGATTGAATCTATTATGCAAAATTCTCAAGGTGTAAAATCAAAAGATACGCATTATGATTATATATCTGCCCTTATTAAATCTATAAGAGGTAGTGATGAAAATGCAGCAATTTATTATCTCGCATGTTTAATACAAGCAGGAGAAAATCCAGAATTTATAGCAAGAAGGTTAGTGATTTTAGCGAGTGAAGATATAGGAAACGCAAATCCAAACGCGTTAAATTTAAGTGTTAGCACTATGAATGCTGTGTCAAAGATAGGGTATCCAGAGGCAAGGATCATTCTATCCCAATGTGTTGTATATCTTGCATGCTCTCCAAAGAGTAACACTTCATATTTGGCAATTAATGAAGCCTTAAGTGATACAAAATTTAGTATTGAGCCTGTGCTAGATCATTTAAAACCAAATAGCATAAGATATAAATATCCTCATGACTTTGGCGGTTTTGTAAAACAAATATATCACAAAGGGAAACAATATGTATTTTTTAAAAATATAGGTTTTGAAAAAACATTGCAAGAATGGATTGCTAAGATAAAGAATAAAATAAACTAATATATCTTACAGATAAAAGTACGCAATGAATGTTATTTATCCATATAAACTCGTATTGAGTAATATTTATAAGGCACAATAAATTCCCAAAGCAAATTCAAGCCTCAAGGGAATTTATCAAACCACTATTATACACAATTATTTTTGTCAATTGTATATGCAGAATTAAAATTCTTTTCTTGGATCATTTACACCATACATTATTCCTGTTTTTTCATCTTTAACTATAGCGCTAACATCGCCCATATCAGGTAATTCCGTGATTTTATATCCCATTCTTTTGAGATTATCTTGCACATCTTTTGTCATACCATAAGGTTCTATTCTAATTTCATCTGGTTCCCATTGCATATGGAATCTAGGCATTTCTACTGCTTTTGCAATATCCATTTTGTGATCAATCACATTTGAAATAACTTGTAGTACAGTGGTGATAATTCTTGCACCTCCCGGACTTCCTACAACCATAAATAACTTACCATCTTTTAATATGATAGTAGGACTCATAGAGCTTAATGGTCGTTTTCCAGGAACAATTGCATTTGCGTCGCCACCAACTAAACCATATAGATTCGCTACGCCCGGTTTAATGGAGAAATCATCCATTTCATTATTTAAAATAAAACCTGCACCCTCTACCGCTGCTATTGCTCCATAGCTAGCATTAATTGTGTATGTAACACTCACTGCATTTCCCCATTTATCTGCTACTGAGTAATGAGTTGTGTGATTTCCTTCTTTTAAGTTTATAGGCTTACCTTCTTTTATCATGCCTAATCCGGGCTTAATATTTTTGCTTGGGATCGCCTTATTGTGTGCTTTTAGTATATTTGCGTATATTTTTTTTGCATAATCCTTATTTAAAAGTTGCTCTGTTGGAACACTAAAGAAGTCTGGGTCTGCCATAAATACAGATCGATCTGCGTATGCTTGTCTCATAGCCTCTGCCATAATGTAAATAGCTTTCGATGAGCCAAACCCTAGGTTTCCAATATTCGCATTTTCCATAGTGTTTAATATCTGTATAATGTGTGTTCCACCGCTACTGGGAGGAGACATAGATATTATCTGATAGCCCCTGTATGTTCCCGTTACAGGTTTTCTCCATACTACATTGTAATCCTCTAAATCTTGTTTAGATATAATACCACCATTGTTTTGCATATCGGTTACTATCATATCTGCTATTTTACCTTTATAAAAAGCACTCTCACCTTCTTTTTGTATGAGTTTTAGCGTTTTTGCTAGATCTTTTTGAACGAGTGTTTCTCCACCCTTATATATAGAGCCATCCTTTTTTAAAAAATATTTTCTTGTGGCAGCAAATTTTGCAAATTCATTTTTTACCTCGTTCATTGTTTCTGATTGCCTGTCTGTAATAACAAATCCATTTTCTGCTAAATCAATAGCCGGTTGTATTAATTCCGATAAAGGCTTTGTTCCATATTTATCAAGCATTGCACTCATTCCTCTAACTGTTCCGGGTACTCCTGCTGCTAGGTATCCTATTGTAGAAGCATTTGGTATAACATTACCTTTTTTATCTAAATACATATCTCTTGTGGCTTTTAATGGTGCTTTTTCTCGGAAGTCAAGGACTACATTTTCTCCATTTGCAAGATGAATTACTGCAAATCCACCACCACCAATATTACCTGCTGCTGGATGTACTACTGCTAGAGCATATCCAACTGCAACCGCTGCATCTATGGCATTGCCTCCATTATCTAGTACAGATTTGCCTATAGCTGTAGCGTAACTACTGCTAGTAATAGCAAGCCCAGTCCCTGTCGTATCTTTAGTTGGGGGATAACTTGCTGCAAAAACTGAAGTTATACTAAGAAACCCTGTAATAAATATTGATTTCAAGGGTATAAAACCAAGAGATTTATCAATATTAAAGCTCATATAAATATCCTTTAAGTGAAATATGACTAATGCCATTCGGTACATTATTTCATTAAAATGTAAATATCATAAAAATATAGTTGTTTTTATGATAATCAATGTATAAAAAAGTAATATCAAGTGTGAAATTTAATGAATCAAAGAGCTAAGCCTAAAATGACTTCATGTTAGGCTTTAGCAAAGCTTAATTATCCTAGATAATTATTATATGTATCTTTTTTGTCTAAACAGTTTTAATGTTTTAACATAATATTGCATTTGCTGAGGTGTTCCTAAAGTTACTCTACAGAAATTACCAAACTTAGCAAACTCTTTTCCTACTAGTACATTTTGGTATCTCATATTTTTCACAAAGTCATCAAATTCTCCTGTAATTTCATGAAATATAAAGTTCGTGTGCGATGGTGCATATCTTAAGCCAAGAGAGTCTAGCACTTGCGTTACTATTTGACGAGATTTGATATTTGAATTTATACAATACTGCCTAAAATTGAAGTCTTTAATAGCCGCACTTGCAGCAAGAGCACCACAAACATTTACACCATTAATTTGCAAAAAGTCACTAATTCTTCTTTGCAATTCAGGAGTAGTGATAGCATATCCCACTCTCAAACCCGCAAGACCATATATTTTTGAAAAAGTCCTTGTTACAATAATATTCTTTACACCTTCCTTTAAAATATCAATACCACTCTTAAAAGATGTATCTACAACATATTCAGCATAAGATTCATCAATCAAAAAGATCGTTGTTTGTTTTGCGTTGCGTATCCATGAATACAGATCATTCGCATTTAATATATTACCAGTTGGATCATTGGGATTTGATAAATACACAAGAGAAATTCCATCAAATTCCCGCTCACTCTTTTTCATAGCATCAACATTAACATTATAGTTAGAGTCTAAATCAATACTAACAACTTCAATACCTAATGGTTTTGCATAAGTAGCAGGCAAGTCAAGTGTTGGATTTGGACTAATAATCCTAAGAGGCATATTAAATTCTTGTGCGTAACTATTTATTGCATAAATAGAAGCCTGTATTGCCGCTGAAGATCCGTTGCTAACGCAAACCTTATCCTCTTTTATTTGATAAAATCTTGCAATATCCCCACGCAAAGCCATCTCTGCTTCCTCCGGATAAAGGGAGGTTAATGCAATACTTTTTTCTAATGCTTTTTGAGTTAGCTTTGAACTCCCATAAGCATTCTCATTAGAATCCAACAATAAAGGGTTATCTCTAGTAGGTGCTTTAAACGCGGTTGAAGCAGCCTGCACAGGCGATAATAGACCACCCAAAGCCAAAGCACCAAACAATGTGCTAGCTTTTAGAACATCTCGTCTTTTAATTGATTTTTCAACATTTTCCATAGAATCGACTCCTCAAATGACTATCATTTATAGTTTTAACTATCGTAATATTACAATATTTTCAAAGAAAATGCAACAAAAACAGCAAATATTTCATTGTAATGAAAAGTATATGCAAGGAGTAATGTTATAGGTTTTATATTGGTATCAAGCATGAAAATATGTTTTATTAACATTATTTAATGGGCTTAATATCGTATTGTGCAACTATTTTACCAAAATATATAATTTTTATCTCTCCATTAGCTGATGGTTGTAGTCTATATTTGGGTTGTGCATTTTCTTTGGCATTGATGCCATAGAATCTTAAACGCAATGCTAGATCTTTGTTTGGAATTTCTATGTTTAATATATTCTTGTTGTGTAGTTCTTTAGCAACATCTTTTGCTTCATAAAAGGAGTAGGCAAAGTTATGTTTTTGTTCGCCAAAAAGATACACAATTTTGTTGCCAAACAAAATTACATTTCCTACAAATAAGAATATAATTGTTACAGCTAAACGCAGTATATACCTCATTCTAAAAGATGGCAGTCTGCAACGGATATCAAATAATACTTTTTGCATGAAAAATGGCATACCTACACTTAGCTGTGGTAGAAAACTTTCAATGTTAATTTTTTGTCTAGTGGATAGTAGCAGTATAAATACAAATCCAATAAATGGAATGAGATTTAGCAATGATGGTGGTTTTGAGAAAGTGCAACTATATACCACTGCAATATAGTATATGAATAGTATTGGGGTAAATACAATAGACATAAGTCCAATGGTATCTATAAAGTATGATTGTGGTATGCCATGTATAGGTGCAAAAATAAACATATTTACCCCAAAGCAGACAATAGAGAAAATAAGAGTCTTAGTCTTATTTTTTAGTAAAGCATAAAAGAACAATGCAAGACATAGAATAGAACCACCAGCATCTAAAAATGACACAAAAATAAATAGTTCATATCTAATCTTATTGTATTTTTCTTGCGAGTAGATAATTATTAGACAAATAAATGTAATAATACTTGAATTAGATACTATAACTGCTTCAACGCTAACTCCGGGTATAGCCATAAATATTATAGTGCAAAGTATAGCATCGCTTTTTTTATGCAATGTGTATAAACCTATCTTATATATTAATATACAATTCATAATATGTATAAATATAAAAGGCAATCTCAATCCATAATCATTCAGTAACGGATTATTTGATATTGATTGTATTATATTTACCCCAAAATTAGCAATATTGAAATGTAAAGAATCATTTAAAAAAAATCCCCTAGCTTCATTAATGTATATGCTTGTTTCGCTTACCATAAACATAAGCAATAAAACATCAATGCTAAGTATTAAAATAAAAATACAATGATATGTATAGCTTTGTATAGTATTTGAATCAAGAATATTGTTTAGCATATTTCTTAATGTATTTATAAAGCTATTGTGCGATAGATTCATGCTTATCCATTTTTAGATTGTATTTACAAACTCGATAATTAATTATACTAATTGAAGTTAAATTTAAAATTTTATTAGACTATATTATGAATATATCTTTAGTCCATACACAAATAATAACTGCTTTATGTTTTCTCTTTTAACATGTGTTATCATAGAACAAGTTTCGCTCTGCTAAGCCTAAATCTATACTAAGAAATTCTATTAACAAGATGAAGCCTTAGGAAGCCAACTATAAGAACACTTAATTTTTTAAACACAAGTTACCTGATTTCACAAGTTCTTTAAAAGGCATTTGTGGCAACTAAATAATGGATTACAGACATGATGCCTTATTGTGCTTTTTGTTGCTGTGCATTGCCACCACTAGCAATAATTTGAGCGACTCTATCAAAATCTATATGTAAGCCAAAATTTTCTTGATAATCTATAAAGTGATAAAATCTATCTGTAGTTGTATAAATATACCCTAACATCTGTGTTTTATCGCGTCTTAGTAATGTATCTTTAAAATATTTTTCAACATCACTTAAATATTGATCATAAGCCTCTGTTCCCGGGAATTTACGACCATTTGATATAACTAACCTTATTTTATTGCATTCTACACCTTTGACCTTAAGCATATATAAAGTCTCAAGCCATGTTGTACTGCTTGGTTCAATCGATAATAATCTAATGTTGTATCTCAATAAATCTCTCTCATAATTTGTATTCTCTACTATTTTGCCAACAAGCCCTTCTTCTTCATATTCTTTATTAAATTTATCTATCTCATCATGCATTATTTTTAGGGTTGTGTCTATGCTTTTACGCTTAACTTTGTATTTTTCTTCCAAGCTCAAATCAGCAGGATCTAAAATCGTTTTAGACAATGCTACATGTAATCCGCATCTATCCTCGCGGCAGAAATCCAAGTATCTATAAACATTATTCAATATATCATCTGTATGTGTATTCCAATCAGGAATGTAAAAGGCAAATGGCAACTCCTTTTTAACCATTTCTTTTTTTGACTCTGCAACTAAATATCTCAAATATACATACCTATATGAATCTAGCATGCCATATATAGTTTTATCTTCTATAGGAATAACTCTGTTGTACCATGCTGGTTCTACCTTAACAACCTTGTTTTCCCAATCAACTGGATTCTTTATGAATGGGCGATTTAGCCTTATTGGACCCGCTATAGAATTGCCCATTTCTATAAAAGGGATTTGTGGATCATTTTTTATATATCTGTAATGCCCATCAAAAGACATAACATAATCCGGAGTTTGTGAGCAAAAATGAGTAATTAATTTAGAAAAGGGAATTTTTCCCAATATATGTGGCTCTATCTCAGCATAATCATACTCTATATCGTTACTTTTAGTAATGTATTGTAAAAATGCCTTAGCAAATAGACTTGTGTTTGCAGATGAAAGACATAATAATTTTGTAGCCATATTGTTTTATCTCCCTTCTAAATCATTAAAATAATTAAGTTTCTTGTAAGTCATTATGTATTATAACATGAAATTATACTATTTCTATAATAATATCGTTTTTTTTGAAATTAACCATTATTGCAATAGTGTTTGTGGGAGGCAACAATTGACATTATTAAAAGCAACTAAGACTTAAAAAAATTAGATAAAAGGCATTATATATTCATGTGTTATCAATAATATTTATTTATAATTGCGATGAATATTGGAATCTTAAGACCAATTTAAAAATAGCATTAAATGCTAACATTAAATTAATTTATTGGTATAATTACAAATTCATAGTTACAAGGTATTTTTAGTTTTAATTTTAAGGTAGGAGTGATTTAATGAGTAAAGCTAAAGCTGATTTTTTGGTTGATTTGCCTATGGTTTTTTCTGTTGTAAAACCTGAAGAGCTTGTAAAAAGTGCAAATGAATTTTATGGGACAAACATGATTTTACCGGCACCCGGTAGTAAATTTGATGCTAGAACAGAGAGGGGCGTAGAACATAAATTTCACTTATATAAGGTTACATTAACAAAATTAGATCAAGATGAGATGGCATTCAAAGATGATGTTAGTGGTTTTGAAACTCTTATGGAAAAGATGGGGATTTTTACGAATTTGTATGAGATTATGACATTTGCTGAAACGACAACAATATTTTCTAGCCTTGAAGAATCTGATTTATTCTTGCGTGCTTGTTTGAAAGCTAATTCTGATATAAAGACAAAAAGTGCATTTTTCTGTACAGATACAGAGATTGAGGGATTGGAATAGTTTTAGTGATTGTTGTTATTCATTCTAAACTTTGACTATTTAATTATTTTACTTTAACAGATAATTACTTATGCTGTGTTTTTAATGCTATTTTGATAATCTGCTTAAATAATAAAATTGATTTTTCTAATTATTTCATGACATTTTTTGCTGTATTTTGCTATAATCAGCCTAATATAGTTCTAATTTATAAATTTTTATTTTAATTGCATTAGAATCTTAGCTCAACAAAGGATGTTCATGCAGGATACACAGATAGTAGCACATGATCTACAAGATGATAAACTAAAATTTATCGCTTCTATTTTAAATTCTAGTAATAGTGGAAATGGTTTAGACAATCTTTCTATGTTTAATGAGTTTATACAAAAAGACTATGAAAGTTTTGCAAACTCTGTAAGTTTGAAAGAAGAGGTTTTAGCAGTAAAAAAGCTACAATCATTGCAAGAAGAGTTAGCAAGACTATATTCATTAAAAGATATAGCAAATAAAAGTGTAGTTGCAATAGGTGGTGGATTTAGCGCAGGTAAATCCCAGTTTGTTAGTAGTTTTTTTGCCGACAATACAATAGAGTTACCAATAGGTATTAATCCCGTTACAGCAATATCAACATACATAGTAAATGGTAGCAAACATTTAATAAAGGGATACACATATCAAGGCGGCATAATAGATATACCGTTGGATTTGTATAGGCAGCTATCGCATGATTTTATAAAGGAGCTAGGATTTAATCTTAAAACCATACTACCTATGGTTGCTATGGAAACTTCAATACCAGAATATACACATATATGTTTTGTGGATACACCCGGATATAATCCATCAAATAGTGGTTTTACGGGTAATGACAGTAACACAGCGACAGAGGCATTGAGCAACGCAAATGCATTAATATGGCTAATAGGTTTAGATACAAACGGGACTATACCACAATCAGATTTAGAATTTTTGGAAACATTAGAGTTAGACAACAAGTCATTATATGTAGTAGCAAATAAAGCAGATTTAAAACCAAAAAGTGAAATAGAGGATATATTAGATCATTTTGAAGAGATATTGCAAGATTATGATATAGATTATAAGGGGATAAGTGCATATAGCTCGATAAAAAAACAGGAGATAACATATAGGGATACGAGCTTGCAAGATTTTATAAATTCTGTTGATAGAGATATAGTATCAAAAGATAAGCTAGCCAGTGAACTTCATGAAGTCATACTAATGTATAGGAATGAATTAAATGAGCAAAAGAACCAAAAAGAGCATATCAAAAAAACCTTAAAATCATTAGAGCTAGACATATTAGAGGAAACGAATATAGAGAGTAAAGTAAGTGATAGAATTGATACTTTAATGAAGCTAGCTAATGCAAATGATATAAATAATGCATTAAAAGATTTGGAATCGTTAGAACACAAGCTATTAAATAAGCTTAATGATATATTTAAAGATATATTTGGTAGCGGTGTAAATATAAACCAACCAAGGATAAATGAGCTAATAAGATTAGGAAATGATTCATATAGTAGTGGGAAATATAATGAAACAAAAGATTATTACAAGGAGGCATTAAAACTAGGTGCAGATGGTGCGGTTTTTCATCATAGATTAGGATATATATATCATGCAATAACAAAGGAGTATGATAAGGCGGTTATACACTACAAAAGGGCTAGTGAGTTAGGAAGTGCAGCCTCATTTAACAATTTGGGTGATATGTATAAGAATGGAAAAGGCGTAGAAAAAGATTTTCACAGTGCAATTGAGTGTTTTACAAAAGCTAGTGAGTTAAAAAATTCTTATGCATTTAATAATTTGGGCAACATGTATCGCAAGGGTGATGGTGTGGCACAGGATTATAATAAGGCTATTGAATATTATAAGAAAGGTTGTGAGTTGGGTTGTAAGGCAGCATGTGAGAATCTAAAAAAGTTACAATTAGATTCCAAGGTTTAAAAGGGCATCTATGTTAAACACACAAAGAGATTATATAGAGTTTCTAAGTTACTGCAAGAACGAATTACGGGGTGTAGATACTATCGATTGTAATGCATTTGAACTTGATTTTAAGATAGACACTATAAAAAATATGGATTTGGTTGTACCTGTTATCGGTGCATTTAGTGCAGGTAAAAGTTCTTTACTAAATTCATTTTTGGGTAAAAATATTTTAGGTGTTGCATTAAGCCCAGAGACAGCCATCGCTACAGAGTTGCATTATAGTATTAAAGAGTATATACAAGCAGTAAAAGAAAATGGAGATACAGAAGAATTCCCTCTAGATTCTAACTCTAAGGATACTATAAAATCTAGGGCAAATGAGTTTAAGTTTGTGCGATTTTTTGTAGATTCTAGTATGCTAAAAAGTATTGAACCTCTTGTATTGGTAGATATGCCGGGATTTGAATCTCCACTAGATTCACATAATAAGGCAATACTAGAATATATACAAAGAGGTGTATATTTTGTTGTATTGCAAAGTGTAGAGGATGGTAATATTACAAAAAGCACCATAAGAGAACTTGAAAATATACATAATTTTGATAGAAAATTTGCATTTTTTCTAAGCAAAGCAAATCTGAAACCACAAAGTGAAATACAAAGGATAAAAGAATATGTTCAGGAACAATTAGACGATTCTTTTGATGATATCAATATATGCCTTATAGATGATAATGGCAGAGATAGTCTTAATGCTATACTAAAAGAGCTTAATCCAGACGATATAGTAAAAGATTTATTTTTACCAGATATTAAAGATACTGCATTAGATATTAGACAAAATATAAATACTAGCATTTATTCGTTGAATCAAACTAAAGAAAAGAATGAAGAGGCTCTGCAAGAGCTATCAAATAGTTTGCAAACGCTAGAGAAAGAACAAAGCATGATGATACAAGAAGCACAAAGTAGATATAGTGATGCTAGCGTAAAGCGAATAGTCAATAATGTTGTTAGGGCATTGAGCAACAACGCAGACGAGATGGCACAGGCTTATAAGGCAAGGGGACAAAGTGGGATAGATTCTATGATTAATGAAATTATTAAAAATTCTGCATCACACGATATTAATATGGCTATGAAGGATATTTCTCAAGATATTGCAGACACATTGTCCAGAAGCCTAGAGAATATTAATGCAAACATGTCTGATATGACTATGGATAGTAATTGGTTGGTTTCTTTGAATCAAAGTGCATTAGCACTTGGCAGGGGTGGTGGTAGGCTCTTGAGTAATGTAGCAAAAGCGCTAATTGGTATGGGTGGTATTGCTGGTTCATTGGGTGGTGCATTAAAATTTGCGTTACCTGTTTTAAATCCTATACTTATGATAGCCGTTTCTCTTTTACCTAATGTATTGTTAGGTTTATTTAATAATGGTAATAAGGAAAAAGAAGAGTTAAATAACATTAAAAATGCAATAATAACTCAAGTAATCCCGCAAATAAAAGACGAACTGCAGGCAAAAATACCAGAAATATTTAATGAACAAGTCCAAAAAATGATAGAAGCTATTTGCAATGATTTTAAAGACAAAATCGCCCAACAAAAACAAACATTAGAATTAACGCAAAAAGAAATAAGTGAAAAATCCTTTGATATACAAAATAAGATTGAGCAATATAAAAGGATTTTAGATAATATCACAAGTAAGGCGGATTGCCTAATATAACATGATATGAAAGGAATGGTATGGATTTTTTAGATAAATTGAGTAAGATACAAGAAGTCGTTGCAAAAAATAGTGATAGGTTGAGTAAAGACTCTAAGATGATAATGGAAAATTATCAATTAAGCGATAGGGAAACATTGCAAAAAGAGATACATAAGTTAAGTAATCAAGAAAGACTTATGAAAATAGGTATAGTAGGTAGGGTAAAGGCTGGCAAGTCATCGCTTTTAAACGCAATTGTGTTTGATGGTAAAAGCATACTGCCAAAGGCAGCGACTCCTATGACTGCTGCTCTAACAGAGTTAAGCCATGGCGATAGATTGGAGGCAGAAATTGAGTTTTTTACCAAAGAGGATATTATAAATATTAAAAATGAGTCTGATGAATATGATAGATTGTTACAAGAAGGAATAAAAGAGGAGATAAATAGATTACAAAATAGTAAGAAAAATAAGGGGATTTTAGATAAACTAAAAGGTGTTGCCTCAGAGATTTCTAAAGATATGCAAGAGAGGGCACAAAGAGCAGCAAAAAGAAAGCTAGATGAAACAAAATATGCATCTAGCAAGGATCAATACACTAGAATTAAAGATTCTAACATTGATACAAGTAGTTTGGAAACCATCAAGACAATACCATTTGACAATTTAGAGCATCTACAAAAGGAATTAGCTAATTATGTTGGCTCAGAGGGTAAATATATGCCTTTTACAAAGAGTGTGAAAATAAAATTTCCACTAGATAGTCTAAAAGATGTAAATATTATAGACACTCCGGGAGTAAATGATCCTGTGGTATCAAGGGAGCAAAGAACAAGAGATGCACTTGGTCAATGCGATGTTATATTCATTGTTTCACCAGCTGGGCAATTTATGAGTAAGGAAGATCTAGACTTAATGGATAGAATCACGCAAAAAAATGGTATAAGAGAGTTATACGCTGTTGCGTCAAAGGTAGATACACAATTGTATGCAAATGAAAAAGAAAGGGCAAATGGTGATTTTCATAAGGCATTGGACAATATAAGATTAACATTATCAGAACACATGTATAATACATTAACAAAGTTAAAACAAGATAGTCCAGAGATTGGCAACGCATATGATGGATTAATAAATCAAAGTGAAAAAAATACAATATGTTCATCAGGGATTGCTGTAACTATAAAAGAAAATTTTGATAATTTAAGCAAATTAGATGAGGTAGAAAATCATGCATGGGGCATGTTAAAAGATAATTATCCAAAACATTTCAATACTAATAAAGAAGAAACATTAAGCAATCTAGAATTACTATCAAAGATAAATGAAGTAAAGGGTATATTGCAGGTCGTTTCAAAACGAAAAGACGAAATAATGAGACAAAAGTTAAGCGACTTTACAAAGCAAAAAAATGATAGTATAGATAAATATCTTAAGGATTTAATGGAGATAGTAGATTCCAAGAGAAGTGAGATAGAAGGTACAGATATAAATGAGTTAGAAAATCAACAAAAACAGATTAAAAAAATCAAGCAGGCTACGGAAGTAAGTTTAAATGAAATATATAGTCAATCACTTGATAATTTTGATAACAAACTTAGAGGTAGGCTACTTGATGATTTAAATAAAAATTTTAGAGAAGCCTCAAGAGATGTTGGTAGCCAAGAAGATATTGAGACAAGAACAGAAAGCTATGAAGTAAGTGATAGTAAATGGTGGAATCCATTTAGTTGGGGTAGCACAAAAACTGAAACCAGAAGCTATCAGATAACAACTGTTCGTGCCGGTGCTATAAAAGGTATATTGCAAGATTTTATAGATAAAATAGAATCAAGCATTAGGAAAGCGAATGAAAATGAGATACAAGAATTTAAAAAATCGGTTAGAAGCTCGCTTGTAAGGGGATTGAGAAATAGCATAGAAAAAGTTGGTGGTAGTGAAGAAGATGTAGATACTACTAAATTACAAAATATTGTGAATAACATAATAAATCAAGCAAAAATGCCAGATTTATCATATGGTAACAAACACTTACCAAGCGGTAGTGGTGTACTAGAGGGTGCTATAGCAGAAAGGTTTATGGAAGAGGCAGAAGACTTTGCTAGGTCTCTAAATAATGATGTAAAAAAAGATATATCAAAACATGTAAATAAAATCATTACAACTCTTAGTGAAATAAAAATAGGTAAAGATTTGTTTCAAGAATATGATGCACAAGCAGAACAATTAAAAATAGATATAGAGAACAAAACTAGAACAATTGAGGAATTAGATAGAATCAAAAAAGAATTAGAAATTATAAAATAGCCATTACACAACATATATAGATTCTAAGCCAATGGCTATATTATAGGTAAATCAAACAAGTTTAAAATTAAATTGACTTTGATTCTATAGGCTAGGGCTTATAGTCTTATTTTGTGTATTATCATTGAGTCAAATTATATTGTTTATATTTTGTTAAAAGTAGGGTAGGTAGCACTCATATTAATTATATCTAACTATAAAGTTTTTGCATATAGGGACATTTGAATAGTTTAGTTATATGATGCGGTAATATATAATCAGTCTTGTTTAATATAATATGATTAACTAATGTATTGAAACATGATTCTATTAAATAAAAAGTTTTATATCACAATAAAGATAGATAGGAGTAATTGCAAGACTCTTACTAAGTTGTGCTATGCAAAAGTTACTTATAGGGCTTAGTTAATTCATGTGGAATAGCTAGCCATAAGTTTGCTGTATAACCACAATGTAGCACAAGGCGAATTAATTTAGCTCATTTAATTATCATGTTTTTAAATTCTTCCGTAATTTTACAAGGTTTTTTTGTAATCATGTCTATATATGCTAATTGCACCTCCATAGAAAAAACTAGTATTGGCTCTTGCAATATGGAATCTATTGTTCCTATTTTAAATATTTGCTGTTGTAGAACTAAAGATACATTTTTTATTGTTAATGGCGTTGTTTTAACCTCATATCTATCACCTAAACTTAATGCAGATATAAAATCAGATTCTATACGCCTTACTACAAAACCCTTATTTCCATCTGTTGGCAACATGCCTTTTGTAAAAAATATTGATGATCTAGCCCTCTCACAAAATACAAAATAATTAGCATGATAAACAACGCCGCCACAATCTGTATCGTCATAAAATACATAATTTGTCATAAAAATCCCTTATCTATTGAAGTAATAAAAACTTGTTAGCATCTTCTTTTGAGTATGGTGCAAGGTTTAATATTTCTTCACCTATTTTAATATTATATTGCTTGTCTTGCTCTGTTTTGGAATAGCTAAGCACTATTCTAGCCGCTAAGATTCTATCATTGTCATTCGCATTTTTTTCAATTAATGCAATTGGTCCCTTAATATTTTGTGGTACTATTTTATCCATTAAACTATGTGTGATATCAAGTTTTTTACCCTCTTCTTCATTGCGTGATATAACACATCTAGCACCATTTTCTAATACCATATATCTACCAACTTTAAATAATGCTAAGTCATCAAATACTACTTCCCTATGAGATACCATGTCTTTTATCTTTGTTGCTACTGAAGTATCTGTTAATAAACAACCGCCACCGGGCTTTTCATGATATTTCCATTTATATTTTTTAAGCATATTGAGCTGAATTTGACGCCCTCTACCGCTTACATCAAGAAGTTTATTTCTATCTACCCAACCCATTTTTTCAGGGAATGTCTCTGGCATTAACTTTGCACTCATAGGGCGTAAAATCAATTCATCAAGCGTTTTTGGTTTGCTTGTATCACTCCCATCTCTACTTAATATGGAATCATATATAGAATCTTCTCCTATATGTCTTACAAGTTTTTTTACTTGATCCATAGCCTCTTTTCTCTGGCTTTTTGGTCTTTGTCCCAACACCTCGCCACTTATGGCAAAATCTGCACCTAATTCCACCATTTTAGCAAACGCATGTGCAAACATATTTGCATGGCAGTCAATACATGGATTAAAATATTTTCCATAGCCATATTGGGGCTTAAAAAGTATGTTATTAAAGAATTGTTGTGCGATATTTATTTGTATTAATTCCGCACCTACTTGTTTTGCCGCATTATAAAAATATTCACTTTTATCTTTATTGCTACCAAATCCTATGTTAAAATTAAGTGCATATACTTTTATGCCTTGTTCATGCAATAATTGCATAGAAATCATAGAATCTAATCCACCGCTAAATAAAGCAACAGCACTAATTTGTTTTTTTGTATTCATAAACACTCCATATAGGTAATAAAAGATTAATCATAATAAAAACTAATCAAGTTTAAAATAATCAAAGCTAAAAATTACTGCAATATAACTACAATATTAAAATATTAGAAGTTTTTACAATATTATAGCTTGTAATGCAAATTAATAATATATGCTAGATATAGTTAGTTGAATTTGTATGCTATTAGATTTATTGTTCTAATAGCTTAATGCGTTATTAATCAATCTTGATTTATAAAGAAATGCTGTAGAATTATTTTGAGTTATAAACTTCTTCTTCTAACCTTATGTAGAAATCTGCTATTTCTTTATACGCATTGCCCCATGCGTTAATTACTTCATCACCCGGATTCAATACATTCTTGATTGCAATTAATAAGCATTCTCCAACTAATGGGTAATGCTCTGGTTTTACACCTAAATTTGTATGAGTAATTGCGATCTTGCCTACAAAATTTTTCATTTTATCTAGGTTTTCTATATTTTGTGCAGCCTTTAAAACAGCCATTGCAAGGGCTTTTGGTTGCTCGCCGCTTTTTTGCTTATCCATGTTAAACATGGATTTTACTTCCGGGTATCTTGTGAATAACTCATTGTAAAAATTCTTTGTTATAACCTCGCCTTGTGTTTGTAAGATAGGTATGGTATCTTTTACAATTTGTATGTCTTTTTGTGTCATTTTTAATCCTTTCAAATATAATGAGGCGACATTATCACAAAAAACAACAATAAAAAAAATGATTTATGTTAAGTTTTTGTGATTTTACATATTTGTTACTTTGTCTAAGAATCTTGTATATAAATATAGATCTATAGTAATTAAAGCTTAAAGCCATATTTTGCAAAATAATTATTTTATATAATATGTTTGGAATAATGTTTGCTTTACAAACCAAAATAAATTATGTATTAAAGGATTTCTATGCTTCGCTCATTATGGTCAGGTGTTAGTGGGCTTCAAGCTCACAAAGTCGCGTTAGATGTTGAAAGTAATAACATTGCAAATGTTAATACAGTAGGTTTTAAATATTCTCGTGCATCTTTTGTTGATATGCTTTCACAAGTTAAGCAAATAGCAACTTCCCCATATAAAAATGGACTTGGGGGGCAAAATGATTTTTCAGTTGGTATGGGTGTTGGTATCAATGCTACTACTAAGGTTTTTTCACAAGGAAATACACAAAATACAGATGTTAAAACAGATTTAGCAATAGAAGGTGATGGATTCTTTATTATTAGTAGAGATAGAGGTGAAACAAAGAATTATACAAGGGATGGTGAATTTTTGTTTGATGCTAAAGGAAATTTGGTAACAAATGGTGGTTATGTTGTGCAAGGGTGGAATAGACCACCATTAGATCAAGGTTCTGGTTCAATGATGACTGATAATGAATTTTTCAAAGTAGATAATACAGGACCATTAGAAAGCATTCAAATTGATCCCGGTATGGTTATGCCTGCTAGACCAACAAGCAAAGTAACATTAAGGGCAAATCTAAGTGCAGGGCGACATGTTGATGATGTTGTTAATGTTTCTGCATTAGATTCTACAACTTATACTGCAGCAGATGGCATTAATCCAAAATATGATTCTAAAGGCAATCTTACGCAAATGGCTGAAGATTTTGGTGCTTTATTTAATGCTGATGGAGATTCCTTTGCATTGAGTGAGAATCAAGGTTTTTGGATGAGTTATAGGACTTCAAAGCTTTCTAATAATGTTGTGGCTACAAAAGAACCAAGCGTTGTATTTATAAATGGACAAAAAGTAAGCTTTACAAATGATTCTGCGTTATCTGGTACAAGCACACTTGCATCAGCTGTTTCTGCTATTAATGGCGTTAGGGATAAAACAGGTGTAGAAGCTTATGTGGATAATGGACAACTAAGGCTTGAAAATAGAAATGAATTAGATGGTGATGAAAATACTAAAAACATTATCATTACAAAGGGCGGAACTGGAGCATTTGCAAATTTCGTTGAAGGCGATAAAGATATTACAGCATTTCGTTATAGATATACAAAGTCAAACGATCCAGATTCTACAACAGGGCAATTCAAGACAACAGAGGATCTAAGGGCATTAATGCAATATGATGCTAATATGATAAAAAGCCCGGGTAAAGAATATAAGGATAGCACAGCAAGTGTAAGCGTAACTTTGAATCGTTTTGGTATGTTTGAAATATCAAACAAAGATAATGATGATGGAGTTGTAGATAATTTGCAAATTACAGCTAGTGCGTATGGTTCAGGGCAGGTTTCTACAAATATCTTACTTAGAGATGCAATGAGGGCTCTTAATACAGCGTCCTTAATTGAAGGCGGTGCAAGCGTAGCAAGTGGTAAGCTAACTCATGCAAGACATGCTACAAGCATAGATCTATTTGATAGTCTAGGAAGTAAGCATACAATTAGATTTGAATTTACAAAAAGTGGTGGAAAAGAATGGACATTTAGGGCAA
>JARHYT010000061.1 GCA_029264775.1 Helicobacter sp.
ATTGCACAACATATTGCACATCTCTTTCTACTTTTGCACCAATAATTTTAGAACAACCTGAAAGCACTAGCGATAGTGTAAGCGAACTCATTGTAAAAAACAAGATTTTCTTCATAACAGAACTCCAATAGCATTATATTTGCAATAAATAATTGCAGTCTGGGATTTTACAAAAAAAAAAAAACAAGTCAATAGCAAACAAAAATAAAACATTATTGAATATTTTTCACTTTTTTGATAGATTCTATCCCCGTATAGAAACTAATGAGTAAAATTAATATATATAATTATTGATGTTATATCTATACAAGCAACAAATTTTGGGTAAAAGTTATAAAAAGCAATATATGAAATTGCTATGAATTTATTTAAGTAATTCACAGCCTTATGTTGTGTAAATTTTATTTATATTGAATTTCTTGATAGCTATTTGCAATAATATTCATTTCGTATTTACTGCCAAAAAAGCATGGTGTGCTTTCATGTATTTCTTTTGTGCCTATATCTAACAATCTTTTGCTACCATTTGTAGCTACCCCATTAGAACATTCAAATATGTATGCAAAAGGGAACACCTCAAATAGTTTTCTTAATTTACCATTTATAGAATCTGTTGTAGAGGGATAACTAAATATACCTCCTCCTTTACATAGAATCTGATGTAAATCCGCAACCATACCACCACTATACCTCAATCTATATCCTTCATTAAAGAAACTTTCTACCAATTTTTTATGTTTTTTATGCCAATTTTTTTGTGTACCTCCCGGAGAATTTAACTTTCCTTTATCTTGAAGTGTAATATTTTGTATAAATTCCCATGCGTGTTTTGTATAATCGTAAATGTAGTGCGATGTTACACAATCTTTTGCCATAACCATTTCTAGTCTAGGTCCATATAGAAAATATAAAGATGATACTAAATTTTTACCTTGAAATTCAGTATCATAGATTCCAAAAATACTTCCAATTGTGAGATTACTATCAATAAGAGATGAGCCATCAAGTGGATCGTATGCAACTAGAATAGATTGCATTTTTATATCATCGCTTTCTATTTCGGTGTAGTAATTATTCTGTTTTATAAATACTATTTCATCTCTTTCTTCACTGGCAAAACCTTTAATGTTTAATTCACTCAAAATGTTTCCAAAAAGCTTGTCTGCCAAAATATCTACTTTTAATTGATTGTCGCCACTAGCATTTGAGTTATTGCTATACTCTATATTTCTTTTTTGCAAAAGATTTGATATTTGAACAGCACCTTTTTGTAACTCTTTTATAATTTTATCTATATTACTCATTGTATATCCTTTGTCTAAAAAGTTTAATTTTAACATTATTTGTTTGATTTTTGAAAAATTTTATTAATTTTATACCATACCCCCTATAGTATTAAATAAAATATGTTAGAATAATATTAAAAGATGATATTAAAAGGATACTGGTATGCAAAAGTTGGTTTTGGAAAATCTTAATTGTGCATCATGTGCAAATAAGATTGAAAATGCTTTGTGTAAGATGCCAAATGTGCAACATGCAACAATAAATTTTAATACTAGCACATTATATGTGCAAGCTGATGATTTAGAATCCGTTAAGTCAAAGATCGTAGAGATTGAACCACATATTGGCTTTGTTGATCAATTTTCAAAAACAAGAGATTCTATATCTAGTAAAAAAGAGATTGTTTTGTTGTCTAGCCTTTTAATTGCTTTTGGTTTTGGTATGTTTATGTTGCATTATGAACCATTACAAAGTACTTTAAGCCACGCTACTAAGATTGCCGTTTATGTGGTGTTGATTGGTGTTTATTGTGTTGCCGGTATGCCTATATTCAAAGCAGTTATTAACAATATTAACAATAAAGTTTTATTTGATGAAAACTTTTTAATGTTTATAGCAACTATTGCAGCTCTTTGTATTGGTGAGATTAGCGAAGCAGTAGCAGTTATGATTTTTTTTAGGATCGGTGAATTTTTAGAGTCTAGTGCTGTGAAAAAGTCAAAAAAATCTCTTTATTCTTTATTGGATATTACTCCAGAAATAGCACATGTAAAAAGTAAAGACATTAACAATAATGAAACAATATGGCATGATACACATCCAGATTTGTTGAATATAGATGACATTGTGCTTGTAAAAGCGGGAGAAAAAATACCAACTGATGGTGTAATTTTGCATGGTAAAAGTCATCTTAATATGCAGTCCTTAAGTGGAGAGAGCAAGCCTGTTTTTGTGCAAAGCAATGATCATGTATTAGCAGGTGCAATAAATATTGAAAGTGTATTGCAAATTCAAGTTAGCAAGAAATTTCAAGATTCTCAAATATCAAAAATTAAGGCTACTATGGAGGAAGCAAGTAGCACAAAAGCAAAAACTCAAAAGCTAATTACCCGTTTTGCACAAGTATATACACCAATAGTATTTTTCTTAGCACTTGCAATTGCTATCATTCCGCCTATTTTTTCTGATGGTTATTGGCATGAATGGATTTATCGAGCTCTTGTTGTTTTAATGGTTAGCTGCCCTTGTGCTTTGGTGCTATCTGTGCCTCTTGGTTATTTTGGTGTAATTGGTGTGGCTAGTAAAAATGGAATTTTAGTAAAAGGTTCACAACATTTTGAAACTCTAGCATCTTTAAAAAATATAGTGTTTGATAAAACAGGGACATTAACACAAGGTGTTTTTAAAATTATAGATATTATACCTCTTAATAATAGTGTTAAAGATGAGTTATTAAAGACTGCTATTCATGCACAAAGATTTTCAAATCATCCTATAGCAAAATCAATAATGCAGGAATCAAAAGATATTAATTATACATGTCAGGCACAGGAATTTAGAGAGATAAGCGGTAAGGGTATATTTGCTAAATGTTGTAATGAGGATATTTTGGTAGGTAACGAATCTCTTATGAAAGAATTTAATATAGATATCAGTTCTTTTTATACACATTCAATCAATCAAGAAATGATTCAAGCAAATAGTATTGTGCATGTGGCAAAGAATGGTAATTATATGGGGTATATAATAATGGGGGATAGTATAAAAGAGGATAGTAAAGAAGCAATAAATATTATAAAAAAACTAGGCATAACTCCTCTAGCAATTTTAAGCGGTGATAATGAAAAAAGTGTGGCATTTGTGGCAAATGAGCTTGGAATCAAAGAATATTATGCAAATTTATTACCAACACAAAAGGTGGAGAAAATGCAAGAATTAATGAATCTACATAAAGGCAATAGTGATAAAATGGCTTTTGTGGGTGATGGCATTAATGATTGTGTTGTATTGTCTTATGCTGATGTGGGTATTAGCATCACCGCAAAAGACTCAAATAATGATTTGAGTAAAGAAAGTGCAGATATTGTACTTACAACACCTTCTTTAATGGGTGTTGTAAATGCAATAAAAATATCAAAGAGGATTCAACGCGTTACATGGGAAAATATAGCATTTGTGCTTGGGACAAAGATTGTATTAATAATACTTGGAATATTAGGCATAGCAAATATGTGGATTGCTGTGTTTGGTGATGTGGGTGTTGCATTGCTTGCCTTATTGCATGCCTTACCCGTTGTTGATAAAGCGAAAAAATAATTATTATTTTATCTGAAACTATGGACTATAAAGGCAATGAATCAATACGATATATTTAGTATTATTAAATGCTTACTTTGTGTTTAGCATTTGTGGTATCTTTAGATTTTATGTAGATAAATTTATTTTTCACTTTATATTTTGCAGTTTATAACGATATTCTCACATTATTGCACAGATTTATATATATTTTTTGGAAAGAAACGATATGCAAAATAAAATAAAAGTAATACTAATATCTATAGGTGTGTTATTGGTTGGCATCACTTTATATTTTTTATTAAAAGATACTCAAGAATATGAAACAATAGATTATGATAAGATCGATAAATTAAATAAAACTTCAATTCAAACCATAATAGATCTAGATGCCAAAGATTCAAATTTATCAGATGATACAAAACATTTAAATAATGATGGTTTAACAAAGGATCTACCTGATTTTTCAAAAAAGCCACATGAAAGTAAAACAAACAAACCAAAGGTTGCAATAATAATTGATGATTTAGCAAATCCAAAGGATATAAAGTCATTTAATTCTATAGGGGTAAAAATCAATTTATCATTATTGCCTAAACATAATTTTAGTAGGCATAATCCAGAGCTAGCAAAAAAGTTAGATTTCTATATGATACATTTACCATTGGAGGCACAATCGTTTGAACAACAGGGTGTAAGGGTTTTACATGTGGGAGATTCTATGGATATTGTTCAAAGTTATATTGATGATATAAAGTTAGATTTTCCAAACCTAAAATACATCAATAATCATACTGGTAGCAAATATACATCGAGTAAAGAGGATATGCAAAGATTACTAAAAGCTCTTGATAAGTATAATATAACATTTGTGGATTCAAAAACATCATCAAGCAATGTTATAAAAGATTTATATAAGGAAAGGAATCAAACATATATTGCTAGAAATATATTCTTAGACAATGAATCTAACTTTGATTATGTTGAAAAACAACTTAATAAAGCTTTAAATTTTGCAGATAAGCATGGATTTGTAATAGCTATAGGTCATCCTAAACATGCAACATTAGAAGTTATAAAAAAATATAAACAAAAATTAAAAAATGAATATGAATTAATTTATATAAATGAAATGGACAAATGGTTGCAAACAAGAGAAAACCGCAATTAACTTTCTATGATAACTAATTTATTGCACATGCAATATTTACTTGTGCTTGCTGTATTACTAGAATAAATTAAGATTAGATATTGCATTGTATGGGTTTTATTATTTTATCATATATTTTAATATGATAAAATACTGCATGGTGATATTATAATTGAGTGTAGTTATAGGGCTTAGTTTGCTACATTTGTTTAATATAAACAAATATATTTAGATTTTTATCAGCATTGTAACTTGCTTATTAGTCTATATATTTGGTTGTGAGATTTTCAGATTATGGAATCTGATGGCAGATATTATTGAGTATTAAATATTGATAATTAAACTTTATTTTTTACTTAATAATTAGTAAGTTATATATTTTATTTAAAGGAGTGTTTTATGATAAAACAACAAAATACACAAGAACAAATCAAAGAATTTTTTGAGTTTTGTAAAGAGAATGAAGTTGAATTTGTAGATTTTAGATTCACAGATATTAAAGGCACATGGCATCATATTAGTTTTTCTATGTCTGTGATAAATGAAGATACCTTTGTAAATGGCATTCCATTTGATGGTTCAAGTCTTGTAGCATGGCAGCCAATTAATAAATCTGATATGATTTTAGTGCCAGAGCTTGTTAGGTACTTCATAGATCCTTTTACAGCAGATACGACAATAGTTGTATTTTGTGATATTTGGGATATTTACAAGGATGAACCATATGAGAGATGTCCTCGTAGCATAGTGAAAAATGCCATGCGATATTTGAATGATTTAGGCATAGGCGATACAGCATACTTTGGACCAGAAAACGAGTTTTTCGTTTTTGATAGTATTAAAATGAAGGATTCTGTAAATTGTCAATATTATGAAGTAGATACAGAGGATGGAGAATGGAATAGAGATAGAACATTTGAAAATGGTAGTAATATTGGGCATAGACCGGGATTAAAAGGTGGGTATTTTCCTGTTGCACCGGTAGATTCTCTTGTTGATATTCGTGCTGAAATGGTAAAAGTATTAAATCAGGTAGGCTTAGAAACATTTGTTGTGCATCATGAGGTGGCACAAGGGCAATGTGAAATAGGTGTTAAATTTGGCAATATGATTGAAGCAGCGGATAATGTTCAAAAGCTAAAATATGTGGTTAAGATGGTGGCACATTTAAACGGAAAAACAGCTACTTTCATGCCAAAGCCACTTTATGGAGATAATGGAAGTGGTATGCATGTGCATATTAGTATATGGAAAGATGGTAAAAATTGCTTTGCTGGCAATAAATATCAAGGATTAAGTGAAATGGCTTTACATTTTTTAGGAGGTGTTTTGAAACATGCAAGAAGTGTGGCAGCTTTCACAAATGCTAGTACAAATTCATATAAAAGGTTAATACCCGGATTTGAAGCACCTAGCATTCTTGCTTATTCTGCACAAAATAGAAGTGCTAGCGTTCGCATTCCTTATAATCAAGGCGAAAAAGCAAAGAGAATGGAATTTAGATTCCCTGATAGCTCTAGTAATCCATATCTTGCATTTGCTAGTTTATTCATGGCGGGACTTGATGGCATACAAAATAAAATCGATCCCGGAGAACCTATGGATATAAATCTGTTTGAATTAACTCTTGATGAAATTAGAGATAAAGGTATTGTTCAATTGCCCCATACATTGAGAAGTGCCATTGAAGAAATGTTAGCAAACAGAGAATATCTCAAGAAGGGAAATGTTTTTAGCGAGGAATTTTTACAAATGTATAAAGCATATAAGTTTGAAACAGAGATATGGCCATGGGAGGCACGACCACATCCATTTGAATTTTTAACCACCTATAGTTGCTAACTTTTGTAGTTTTTTATAATTTTGGGTTAATTAAATCTTTTGGATTTAATTGCACAAAACATTAGCAATATTTTTAGCATTGTATTTTATTTGTATTAAGAGGTACTTATTTTTTAGAAATACTGCATTTTAATCATTTATATTCTCTCAATAATTTATTTTATTTCAATCTGTTTTAAATTGTTTTGCTTAAGCTTATTTTATTTTCATATTTGATAATGTTATTTATGGAATCTTTATAACATAAATGTTGAGGTGTTAAGTTCAATGATATATTGCTAGCAATAATGCTTAATCTTCTTAATATATAGTTTGTTATCTATTGGCTTTTGATTACAATATGTTTGAATTATTTGGTAAATTTAGCTATTTTAGCAATTAAACTAACTATAAGGATAGGTTTTTTTGACTATTTATGGATATTATATAACTATTTAAGTGCGTATTAGGTTTGTGATTAAATGCTAATTTTTAATTATAATTAGAGCATGTTTATTAGAAATATTTGCTAATAGTTACACGCTAAGTAGTTTAGTGTTTGTATTTATTTTGATTTTTTCACATATAATCTTGTAATGGTAGCAATAAGAACTACCTATAAGATTAATATTATTAGTTATGAGTTCAATATTTATTGCTTAATATTGATATATGATATATAAATTAAGTATTAATTCTATTTGTTTGGAATCTTATAGAATGTTATCTTAATGTTTTGGAGTGTTGCATAATGGTTTTATTATATTGATATATACTTTGGTGTTTTAAGAATCTAAATAATTTTTCACAATTAATTTATATAACTATTTTAAACAATTTGTAGCATTTTATATTTTTATTGATTGCAATAATAGGTGGTTTTTATTTGATGTTTTGTAGCTTATGGAATAGCATTTATACATTTTTTATCATAATTTATTTTTTTGTTGTATGATTGCAGGAGGCAAAGAATGGCGTTACCTTATGGTAATTCTTGTAAGCTTAACCCAATTCTATCTAGGGGCTTGCTTGGTAAGTCTTCCATGCGTGTGATAGTTAGCGTGGTCGTAGCTGTTCTTTGTCTATATGTTTAATTTTGTCATCGCTTAATCTTAACATTTTTAATTTGTCTATTATTATTCTAATATAGAGTTTCAAAATTAATAAGTCCATCATCAATGTAATCATATTTGCAAAACAACCAATAATATTAATAATGTATTTATAATAATTTTTTATCTATTATGGGTTTTTTATATACATAAATAAGTTTTATTTTACCACTTATAAAAAATTTATTATGTGAAACCATAATATTAAAATCTCATCTTTTTGTAAAACACTAGGCTATAATTTAACTAGCATACACTAGAGAGTGTTTTTGCTAATCCACCAAGTGATGTTTCCCTATATTTTGCATTCATATCTTTACCTGTTTGATACATTGTTTTAATCACTTCATCTAAACTTACTATAGGGATACTTTTCCTTGTCATTGCCATTCTTGCAGCAGATATTGCTTTAATTGCACCAAAGGCATTTCTCTCTATACAAGGAATCTGCACTAATCCACCAACAGGATCGCAAGTAAGCCCTA
>JARHYT010000066.1 GCA_029264775.1 Helicobacter sp.
GATTCTATATTAAAGGTATTGCAAAATACTATGATGTAGCCGCAGTGCAAACAAATGATAATGCTATGAGTTTTCCTGCTGCTAAGGCATGGAGTGTTATGGCAGAAACTGGGTTAAGTTTCTAATACCATATGATAATGCTATAAATTTATGTTATATGTAATGGTGTATGTAATATAGAAAACAGGCATTAATATTGTATTTTTATGTGGGGTACATAACTATTATTTTGTTTTGTATATTTTTGATATTTGTCTTTAATTTATTGTATTGTGATTCTAACGCTTATAGCTTCCGTTAGCAATCACACTAGTAGAGCATAATCATTGTTTATACAGCTTCATTTGTTTGCATATTGCTTAGTTGTTGTATTTGAAAAAACACAATATATCAAAGGTTTTTAATCCTTGCTATCTCATCTCTTATTAAAATTGCATCTTCAAATTCAAGATTTTTACTGGCTTCGAGCATTTTTGCTTTTAATTCTTTTAATAAATTTTCTTTTTCTTTTGGCGGAATCTTATCTTTTTTGCGTAATTTACCATATGTTTTAGAGGTGTCTTCTAGCCTTAATTCCTCCTCTACATTTCTACTAACAGATTTTGGTGTTATATTATTTAATATGTTAAATTCCTCTTGTTTTTTGCGTCTATATGAAGTAATATCCATTGCGGTTTGCATTGATTTTGTGATTTTTTCTGCGTACAATAGAACTTTACCATTAATATTTCTAGCAGCCCTTCCCATAGTTTGAATAAGACTTGTTTCACTGCGTAAAAATCCCTCTTTATCAGCGTCCATAATAGCTACGAGGCTAACTTCTGGTAAATCTAGACCTTCTCTTAATAGATTGATTCCAACTAATACATCAAATATGCCCAAACGCAAATTGCGTATTAAATGATTTCTTTCTATTGCATCAATTTCACTATGCAAGTATTCTATTTTTATACCTTCTTTAGTATAATATTTTGCCAATTCTTCACTCATCTTTTTTGTTAAAGTTGTAATTAAGACTCTTTCTTTTTTACTCACTCTAATTTTTATTTCCTCTAATAAATCTCTTACTTGTATCTTAGAATCTCTTACCTCAAACTCTGGATCTAGAAGTCCTGTTGGGCGGATTATTTGCTCACATACATTATCTTTGCTTAACTTTAATTCTAGATCAGCCGGAGTAGCTGAAACAAATAGAAAATTTGCTTTTTTGCTGATGAATTCTTCAAATTTTAGCGGACGATTATCAAGAGCACTTGGTAGTCTAAAACCATATTCTACTAAAACCTCCTTTCTACTTCTATCTCCTGCATACATGCCACCAAATTGTGGCAAACTAACATGACTTTCATCTACTATTAATAAATATGGCTTTTTTTTACACTCGAAATAATCAAGTAATGAGAATGGCGTTTCACCGGGCTTTTTACCTGTTAGATGTCTTGCGTAATTTTCAATTCCCTTGCAAATCCCATTTTCTTTTATCATTTCCAAATCAAATTCTGTACGAGATTTTAACCTCTCATATTCAATCATCTTATCATTATCTTGATAGAATTTTAATCTCTCCTCCAACTCTATTTGTATGTTGTGTATGGCTTCTTTCAATCTATCATGCCCCACTATAAATTGGTTTGCAGCATAAAGAACATAAGATTGTATATTTTTAACAAAGCTATTATCAATGGACTCTAAAATGCTTATTTGCTCAATTTCATCGCCAAAAAATTCTAAGCGAATAAATTCTACTTCATTATATGCAGGAAATATATCTATAATTTCACCTTTAACGCGAAAATTTCCCCTCTCAAAACTTGTTTCATTTCTAGTATATCCCATTTCTACTAGTTTTGAAAGCAATCTCTTTTGTTGGTATAAACCGCCTATCTCTAGTTTTTCTATCATTGTTAAATATTCATTTGGACTACCTAATCCATAGTTAGCCGATACACTTGCAATAACTATTACATCATCATATGCTAGTAACGAAGTAGTAGCACTTAATCTTAATCTCTCTAATTCTTCATTTATGGAGCTATCTTTTTCTATGAATAAATCTCGTCGTGGTATGTATGCCTCTGGTTGATAATAATCAAAGTGGCTAATAAAATACTCGACATGATTATTTGGAAAGAAACTTTTAAACTCGCTGTATAGCTGAGCACATAGCGTTTTATTATGACTCATTATTAAAGTTGGCATATTTAATCTTTGTATTACATTTGCCATACTGAATGTTTTACCGCTTCCTGTAACACCAATAAGTGTATTATACTTTTCATTTTCAAGAATTTGCTTGCAAATAGCTTCTATAGCATTAGGCTGATCTCCTGCTGGTTTATAATTTGATTGTAAATTAAATAGATTTTTTTTCACTTATTATGCCTTTTTTAGCTACAATTATAATCAAATTTATTAGATTTAAGGAGAATGTATGCAAGAAAATAATTTAGGCGTATCTGAAAATAACATAGGCACAGAATGCAATACGAATGATGTTAATATGCAAAGAGATACTAGTAGTGGAATGGGATTGCTTAGTTTAGTAAAAGAAGTACAACATCTATTAGATACAAATCATAAAAAACGAATCGAAGATATAGAATATAAATTACTAGAAAAGGATGAGGAATTACAAAAGATGTCGTTAGAAATTAGTATGCTAAAGGCACAAAATGAGGAGAAAGAAATAGAGATCTTTAGAATGCGTGAAGAAATAAATGCGAGTAAGCAAATATTAGGGCAATTAGCAATGAATTTTGGCAAGTCTAATGAGTAATGGTATATCTTAATCAAATTTTTAGTGTTTAGGTTTCATTATGGCTTTATCAATGAATGGATATGATATGACAAAAAGTAAAGCATCGTTGAATGGTAGCCCTAATGCACGCCTAGATTCAAGTAATATTGCAAATTCTAATAATATAGAATCTAATAGGTATTTACAAGGTACGCAACAAGAGACATTTATCAGGATTTATATTGAAAAAAGGACTTTTAGTCTAAATTTAGAAAATTTCAATGAAATTTCTAAACATAAAATTATAAGCTTATTCCATGAAAAACATTATACGCTTGAAGAAATACTAACCTTACTTATAACATTACTAAGAGATCAGAGTATAGCAGAACAAGAGCTTGCAAATATATTAAAAACCTTAAAATCTTAACTATGCAGCATGTAAAGATTGAAATAATTGGTAGAAACCTCATGCCATTATTGTATTATACGCATGATTGTGTGGAAAAACTTGATATTGTGTTGGTGGAATTAAGAGAAAAAGAATGCTATGGAATCATAGTTGATATAGTTGAAATAGAACCTGTTGATTTTGAAGTATTAGAAGCTAAAAAATCTAACTACACATTAACAGATACACAAAAAGTATTATTAAATTTTATAAGCTCATACTATATAAGCAAAATAGGAATTAGTCTAGATTTATTTGTATTGTGTGATAAAAATATACAGAAAAATATAACTGAAAATAGCAAGGTATATGATACTAATGTAAATACACTATCAGAACAGCAACAAATTATATTAAATGAATGTAGGCACAAGAATATAAGTCTAATATTTGGTGTTACAGGAAGTGGCAAAACTGAAATATATTTTCATGCTATAAAAGAATGTATTGAATCAGGCAAGCAAGCTTTATTGTTAATGCCAGAAATTTCACTAACACCACAAATGCAAGAAAGATTGCAAAGAGCATTCCCCAACCTTTCAAATATATGGCATAGCAAACGCAGCACAAAGCAGAAACAAGAAGTTTTAGAAACATTGCAAAGCGGGCATATAAAGATTATTGCAGGTGCAAGAAGTGCATTATTTTTGCCATATGATAATCTAGGATTAATCATTGTTGATGAAGAACATGATGATTCGTATAAATCAAGTAGCCAACCAAAATATAATGCTAGAGATTTAGCAATGTTTTTAAGCAACAAGGGGATAAAGGTTATTTTGGGCAGTGCAACGCCTAGTGTAAAAAGTTATTATATTGCTAAAAAACATAATTATCTTTTGAATCTAAAGCATGGATTCTATGTTGCTAATCAAAGTTTAATGTATGATGAAACAAATCAAATAGGAATTAACCAACAAATACTATTTGCTATAAAAAATGAAATTTTACAACATAAACAAGTAATTGTTTTTGTTCCTACTCGTGCAAATTTTAAAGTGATTGAATGCAGGGATTGCAAACATAAGATTACCTGTCCTCATTGTTCTATATCATTAAGTTTGCATGATAAAAAAAATGCGTTGATATGTCATTATTGCAATTTTATGTGTAAAATACCAACTCAGTGCGAACAATGTGGCAATGATAGCTTAAGTGGTATTAGAATAGGAACAGAAGAGGTTAAAAAGCAATTAATACAATGCTTTGAATATGACAATATATTTCCAAATATAGAAATATTTGATAGAGATAACATAACAACGCAAAATAAATTAGAAAAAACTTTAAAAGCATTTGCAAAACAAGAAATTGATATACTTATAGGAACTCAAATGATCGCAAAGGGTCATGATTATCCAAATGTATCTTTAAGCGTTGTTATAGGTATAGACTATATGTTAAAAATACCAGATTACAGAGCTTATGAAATATGCTTTTCATTGCTTTATCAAGTAGCAGGTAGAAGTGGTAGAAAAAATGATGGCAAGATATTAATACAAACAAGGGATTCTAATTTAATAAATGAATTATGGGGGGATTATATAAAGGTATTAAATCATGAGATAGAATCAAGGGATAATCTATATCCGCCATTTTGTAAATTAGCTAAGCTAAGCTTTACTAGTAAGAATGAAAAAACAGCGTATAATTTAGCATGCGAATTTAAAGAAATACTAGAAAATCTAAAGACATCATATATAAATAGTGCAGAATCTAAGATAATGCAAAATATCAAATATGTTGAAATAATTGGATTGTGTGAAGCAAATCCATTTAAGACAAATCAAAATTATAGTTATCAAATACTACTTCGTTCATATAAAAATCTAGCATTACAAAATACAATATTATATGCTTTAAGTTTATCAACAAATGATGTAGTAAAGAGTATTGATATAGATATAGATCCGCTAAATATTTAATATTCACTAACAAATATGTAAATAATTTTGTATAAGCTTGCTAGATTATTTAATAGTCTTATGTTAATTGTTCTCTAACCTCATTTAGCGACATAATTTCTATATCTAATTCTTTTGCTTTTTCTAGTTTAGAGCCAGCTTTATCGCCTGCTATTAATATATCTGTTTTGCTGCTTACACTAGAGGTAACCTTAGCACCATATGATTCAAGCATTTGTTTTATTTCATCTCTTGGTATATCAAAGCTGCCCGTTATAACGCATACTTTATTGTAAAAAGGTGAGTTAGTATCTCTTTGTATATCTGTTGTAATCGTTATTTGTGGTTTTATAATATCTTTTAACTCTTGTATAAACTCTTTATTGTTTATACAAAAATGATAAAAACTAGACGCAAGATCTTTGCCAAAGCCATCAATTTCTATCAATTGTTCTATAGTGTAATCAAATATGCAATCTCCATAACTAGCTAGCTTTTTACTAGCAACTTCGCCTATATGTAAGATTCCTAACGAATGTATAAATCTCCAAAATTCACGATTATTAATACTATTAGTGATAGCATTAATAAGGTTTTGTGCTTTTTTGTCCTTAAATCCTTCAAGTTTTAATAAATCATCTTTTGATAGACTATAAATATCTTTATACTCTTTTATTAATTTAGAATCTACTAACAAATTTATTATACTTTCCCCAACCCCATCTATATTCATACATTTCTTAGAAGCAAAATGAGTTAAGCTAGCCTTTATAATGGCATCACAATTAGGATTATTGCAGTATATATAAATATCCTCATAGCTTAAATTATGATTGCATATAGGGCATAGTGTTGGTTTGGTTATAATTACTTCGTTATTAGTCCTTCTTTCTTTTAATACTTTTGTAATCTTTGGTATTACATCGCCACTACGAACCAACAAGCAATAGTCTTTAATCCTTATATCCTTTAGTTCTATCTCTTTATAATTATGTAATGTGGCTCTACTAATATAAGCTCCCTCTAATAATGTAGGTTTAAAATTTGCAACAGGTGTTATAATCCCTGTTCTACCTACTTGAGGCGTTATAGATTCTATTTGTATTGTTACTTCTGTAGCTGGGAATTTATATGCACATGCAAATCTTGGAGATTTTTGAGTAAATCCTAAAGTATCTTGCAATGCTAAATCATCAACCACAATTACAAATCCATCTAGCATAAATTCATAGCTATCTCTATCTTTTAATATCTTTTGATATTCTTTTTCTATATCGCACGCTTTTACTAGGTTGATATATCTATGTTTAGCAAATCCAAATTTCTCTGTTATACATAAAATATTATAAAAATTTAGATTCTTTTTATCTGTATAATTTTCTAATGCTTGTATATTTTCACAATGCCCTATACCCCACACAACAAAATCCAAATTTCTTTGTTCTGTAAGTTTGGTATCTAATTGTCTCATGCTGCCCGCCGCTGCATTTCTAGGATTGGCAAATAGCGGTTGATTACTAGATTCTCTTTCTTTATTCAATTTATCAAAATTTTGTTTTGATAACACTACTTCTCCTCTTATCTCTATATCATATTTAAAAGGTATAGTTTTTGGTATATTTTTAATAGTTAGTGCATTTTGTGTAACTATCTCTCCAATCTCACCATCTCCCCTAGTAGTGGCAGTATGTAGCTTTCCGTTTTTATATAATAGATTTAAACTCATACCATCATATTTTGGAGATATACAAAAATATGTATCATTAGAATCTATATTATTAAATACCGTATTTAGTTTTGTTTTTGCAATTGCATTATTAAGCTTGATTAACCAACTATTTAAATCTTTTTTATTAAATATATCATCTAGACTCCACATTCTTTTAATATGTTTATTTTTACTAAAATTTTTTAATATACCGCCACCAACTTTTCTTGTTGGTGAATCTTTGCTTATTTTATCTGGATTAGATTCTTCATATGCTAATACTTGTTTGTATAAATCATCATATTCACTATCGCTTGCTATCGGATTGTCTAATTCATAATAATGCTTAGCATATGTAAGTAAAGTTTGTATTGCTTTTATGTATTCATCTTGATTGTAAATCATAACATTTCCTTAGTTTGCATATTCTTGTATCACCTCTGTAAATACATTAGTTAAACCAAAATATTGCAATGCTGCCATTACATCTACAAATTGTTGCACATTTGCATCTTTATCTGCCTTAATGACTATATTTGTATCATTTTCAACACTTCTTAAATAGCCATATAGCTCTACTTTATCTACGGATTGGTTATTAACATACATTTTGCCATCTTTATCTATTGCTATATTTAGTCGCTTTGAATCAGTGCTATTTGTAGCCCCTTCATCAACCTTTGGTATTTGTATTGGTAATTGAGACGATACACTAAATGATGCAGATACTAACACAATAACCAACAAAACAAGCATTATATCAATAAATGGGACGAGATTAAGAGAATCTATTTTTTTCATTACACTGCCTTAATTTTCATTTGTATGATCTATGTTATCAATATTTTTAATCCTTGTTGCTTTATGAATCTTAGATTGTAATCCTTTTTCAGTTTCATAAGCATAGGGCTTTGGACGCTTATCTTGTGATAATTGATTAATTGTTGTGTCTTCTCTATAATCTAATCTAGGATTACTTTTTAGATTTGAGCTAGGATTATTAAAGATATCCCAATTAGTCAATATTACCTCTGCTTTTCTTAGTAAGAGATTATAAAAAACAATACTAGGTATAGCCACAATAAGTCCTAATGCTGTGGCTCTTAATGCCATAGCTAAGCCAACCATAATTCCCTTTGTATCTAGCATTGTGTTTGCACCAATACTGCTAAAAGTAAGCATGATTCCAATAACTGTGCCTAATAGTCCAACATATGGAGCATTTGAGCCAATTGTTGCTACAAGCGTTAATCTTTTATGTAAATCAAGCTCAAGCTCCCTTTTATCTTCATAATCATCAAGGCGAATTATAGAGTAAAACCAAAGCCTCTCTATACCAATGGCAACTACAAGCAAGCTTAAAAAAACTAAAAAACTAAAAATACTATAATCAAAATATACCGCATAATTTGCGATTTTATCCATTGTTATCTCCTAAACTAATATGAATGATTCTTTATATTTGCTCTTGCTTCCCTATCAAGCTCTTTTCTTTTAATACTTTCTCGTTTATCATACTCTTTTTTGCCTTTTGCAAGCCCAATTAGCATTTTAGCATAACCTTTTTTATTGAAATATACTTTTAAAGGAATAATAGAAAGCCCTTTTTGACTCACTTGCCCAAATAATTTATCAATTTGTTTTCTATGTAATAATAATTTTCTTGGACGCTTTTCATCTGGTTTGAAATATGGATTTGTCGTATGGTGATATGTGAGATGCATGCCGAACACAAAAGCTTCATTATTAATGATACGCACAAAGCTATCTTTTAGATTAGCTCTACCATTGCGTAAAGATTTAACCTCGCTTCCTGCCAAAACAAGCCCGGCTTCAATATTTTCCAATATAAAATAATCATGATAAGCTTTTTTGTTGTTTATAACAATACTCATTTATATTCCTAAGTAAAAGTCAGATGAAACACATTTAATAGCAGACTATAATAACAAAAAAAAATGATTTTTTAGAAATATAAAACCCTTAATATTAGAAGTTAAGCATTATATAATGCAAATGATTAAGCATTATACATATATAATGTTATAGAATCATATTGATATGCAAATGCTAGGATAAATCTATCACAATCTAAAAGCTATATTTTAACTCTGTGTAATAGCTTCTACCAAAGCCGGGCATATATTTTGGGTATTTTTGATATGTTACATACCATGAATCAAATAAATTTCTTATGCCTGCATTTATTTTAATAAAATCTTTAAAACTTAGCATAATACCTAAATCACTTAAAAGATAGCCCCCTTTATTCATAATATTGCTTGATGCGGGTATCATTTTTTGCGTTTCCTCATCTTTACCAGCATTTACTGAATCTATTGATTGTGAGATATAGGCATTATTAAAAAAGAGTGTGAGATTAAACATATTTGTCCTTAATACATCAGCTTCTATATTAAAAGTTGCTTTTAGCCAAGGGACATATGGCACCATTTTGCCCTGCAAATGGGCATTAGCAATGTTTGTTTGTGCTACATTTGTATAAAGCAAACTCACACTTTGTGCTAGTCGCAACCATTCAGTATCAAAAAAGCTCTCTTGTGCATTAAGCTCTAATCCCGCCCTTTGCGTCTGCCCTAGATTGCTATATGTATAAGCTGTCCCATGTGTTATAGAATTAACAAAGATTTCATTAAATGTATGTGTGTAAAAGAGTGTAGCTGATAGATAACCCCAATCAAACTCATCTTTTGCACCTATTTCTGCTGTGATATATTGCTCTGGCTTTATGCCATTTGCTTCATTTTTGTTTAATTGCCCCTTATTAGTGTTGATACTAGAGTTTGGATCTGCATTAATCATTTGGAAAGCACTAGGGCTAATGAAACCTAGTTCTAGCTTTGCATAGGCATTACCTGTATCACTATATCTATAGTTTGGGGTTAGCTCTGCTGCATAGCCTAATCTCTGTGTATGGTAGCTAAAGTCATTTTGCTCATTTTTTTCTGCTCCCCCATTATTATTTTGTGGTTGCATTTTTTGCCAATATGTTTGGGAATTACTCACCCAATAGTTAGAATACTCAAGCCTTGCACCTGCACTTAAATCAAAATAATCATTGAATCTGTAATTATCAAGGGCATAGATACTATTTGAGAGTTTTACTGCCTTATTAATACTATCACTTATATAATGCTGTATAGGATTTTTTGGGGGGGGTTGTTGCCCGTTCACAGGAAAGACATGATCAACATGATTAGTTCTCTTAGAAGCTTCTAGTATATTATCTAATCCTGCAATAAGTGTATTATTATCCATTGTGTGCTTTACCTTTAGATTTATGCCTGTTGCATGGTTTTGGAATCCACTAGGTGGACCCATATCCATAATGCCACTCGCACATCTATTATCGGGCAATTTACCCATTAAACAATATTTATTCTCTGTATAGCGGACAAGGCTAAATTGATAAAAAGCAAGTGCATCAAAGTCAAGGCTTTCACTAAACTTAGTAGTATAGTTTAATGCAGTCTGCATAGAATCTGCCTGTGTGCTTGTAGTATAATCATATGGATTATTTCTCTCTTTTTTGACTTCATTTTGTGGTTTTGGTATATCAGGCTTGTCTCTACCACCCTTTGCAACAAAAGATAAATATTTAGTTGGGACATTTCTCCATAAATGAGCATAATTGATATTAAAATCAAACTTTTGGTTTTCACTTGGATTATATATAGTTTGGAATGCTGCATATAGATTTGTTGTATTATCATTGCTAAAGGCATTTATCTTGCTTTTAGCAATAGAAGTAAGCCCTTGTGTATTCCTTACACCCGGTGTATAAGTGGCACTTACATCACCCCTTATAAATAATGTATCACTTAGCTTTTTACCCGCAGCAACACTAATGCTACCACCTTGTAATCCTATGGCTTCACCACTTTGTGCTTTCAGCACTACTCGTGTAAAATCCTTGCTTGGTGCTTTTGTAACGATATTAACAACACCGCCACGAGTGCCATTCCCATATACAACCGCACCGCCACCGGGTATAATCTCAATGCGTTCTATATCTTCAATATCAATATTATTATATGCTGGCACACCATGTGAAGTATCTAGTAATGATATAGGCACACGATTTACTAATATTTTTACTGCACGATTTGCATCTGCTCCTTGTCCGCGTAAATCTATATTATTGCCAAATCCATTATCACTAAAAGTAACAAATGGGCTATATTGCAAGGCTTGGTTGAGATTAAGAAAGCCTTTATCTTGTAATTGCTCCTTATCTAAAAGAAGAATATTCTTTGCTTCATCTTTTAGCGGTAAATCAAAACCTGTGCTAGATGCTATAATTGCATCAAGTTTTTTTACTTGTACTGCATTGTTGCTTGATTGAGTTGATTGAGGTAACTCCATGTTATTTTCTGCATGTAGTTTTTGAGCTATCGAAAACGAACAAATAATACTAATACCAAATGGTATAAATCCACACTTAATTTTTCTTCTTAAGTCAATGTAATTAATAAGCATAAACTAACCTTTTATATAATAATATTTATTCCTATTATATAGTCTATTAACTTAAGGTTATATAAAATATAAATTTAATTTTGCAATAAATAAATGAGATATTGTATAATTCTATATATTTAAGGTTATTTATGTGCTTTCTTTTTGTTGTTTTTATAATGAATTATATTTTTATTTAATCTTATATATGGTTAAAATCACTCATTTTCTTGACTTATTATTTTTTTTACTATATCATTACATCTTTGTGTCGGGGCGTAGCTCAGTCTGGTTAGAGTACTTGGTTTGGGACCAAGGGGTCGAAGGTTCGAATCCTTTCGCCCCGACCATTTATAGATTGTGAAAATAGTTTATTTCATACTACTGCGTTATGGTGGGTGTAGCTCAGTTGGTTAGAGCATCAGGTTGTGGCTCTGAGGGTCGTGGGTTCGAGACCCATCATCCACCCCATGTGTTTGATTGTAGTATGTTATAAATAAAATAAATAAGTAGGACTATGCGTCCATAGCTCAATTGGATAGAGCACCAGACTTCGGATCTGGGGGTTAGGGGTTCGACTCCCTTTGGGCGTACCACTTTTTGCGCTCATAGCTCAGCTGGATAGAGCAACGGCCTTCTAAGCCGTAGGTCAGAGGTTCGAATCCTCTTGGGCGTACCACCACACATTTCATAAATATATGGTAGCTATAAGAAGTATAAAGTATTGATAACTTAAGAAAATACTTTAATATTTAAATTAGTAATATGAGATATGACATGAAACATATTTATTACAATTTATTATAACATTCCTAATATTCAATTTAGCTTATGCAGATAAATTTCCAAAAATAGATGAAGCAGTTTATTTTAACTTTATCTTATTTATTTCTAGTGTTGTTCTTTATCCTTATTAAGATATTTAATCAAGTAAAAAAGTATAAAAAGTGTGCAATAAATAAAAATATAAGGGCATATTAAACTTTCTAGTATGCTCTCATTGTAGTTACCAAATAAGCAAAATAGTATTATTGATATAAGCCCTAATATGCCAATACCATTATTGATCATATAAAATAATAGTAGTAGTAAAATGGTAAATATACCTTGATATATCACATTTAAATGATATATATCAAAATAAATAAATCCCAATACGCCACCATAAAATATCAAGGTAAATAATAACAATATAATTGCATGTGTTATGCTAAATTGTATTGAATTTATTTTATTGAAAATGTATTGCAGTATTGAATCTTGTTTGCTAATATTAGCATGTTTTGCAATTATTTTTATACAAGCTACACATATAATTAGAGTAAATAAATAACTTGTTTTATCAAAATATGAATATATTAGATTTATTGCAGATACTCCATCAAATATAGGTATAAAACAGCATATAGAAAAAACAAGATAAATTATATATATTGTTGCTCGTTTATTTAATATATTTTTTGTTTTATTTTTTGGAATTAATAATGCGTTTATTATTATAAAAAGGATTCCAATTACACTAATACTTGTTTCTATCATAATTAATTCTTTTTCACAGATTCTATTAAATTTTCTATAAAATCAATATTAATTGATGCATGTTTTATAGTTTCTCGTTTATATGTATATGCTATATGTAAATTGTTTTGATTGTCGATAGTAGCTGATGGATAGCTAACTTCTGTGCTTTCTTTTTCTTTAGTTTTCTCTATATCATCTATTGTTGTTAGATATTCAAATGTAGCATTTTCTTTATCTTTTAGCCAATATAAGCTTATTGCTTGTCTATCTCCAGCCTTTATACCCATATTTTTAAAAATAGGATTATGCTTACCATCATTATGTATTAATACTATATTTTTTCCTATATTCACTAACACCAAAGAGCTATCATAATTGTGTATATTGCTAACAATTACTTTATCCCATTGATTGCCTACATCATAGCATGATTGAAAATATGTATTTGTATTGTATCTATTGTTTGTTCTAAATAATGCTACACATTCATTTTGATTTACTTGTGCTAAAGTTGGTTGCAATTGTGCTTTAAGTTGGTTTATCCTTTTTGCAAAAATCATATTGCCTTTAGAATCAAAGTATAGAATCAATGGGAATTTACGCCACATTTCATGTGCAATCGGTAGATAAAATCCACCATTATTTAAGGGTAGGGCAGGTGTTCTAACAAGGTGTGAGTAATTAGCAAATGGATTCAATTTTAATTCACGCACATAAAAAATATTAAGCAAATCATCGCTAAAATAAAATTGATAGATTCTTGAAGTAGCCCATCCACCAAGGCTTACACCAACAACAAATAAATGTACCTTATTATTAGCATCTTTAAATACGATAGGATTACCAAGTTTTTTTATATATCTACCACTTAATTTTGATAATTGTTTTGCTGTTAATAATGCCCTTGCTTCACTCCATTTCTTATTTTTTTTAGAATCTAAATCTAAAAAACTTTGATATATTTTTACATCTGTTGCACCTTCTCGTGTTCCAGCATAAAAAAGCATCATCAATATAGAATCTTTAGCAAGTAATGCACTAGCGTGAGCACTGATTTCTTTATTTTTAACAAAATTAAATTCTATTGTACTATTTTTTTTGTTTAATTTATTTACTTCTGCATGTTGTGGTATCATAAAGCTTGAATCTACATGCGTTAAAGTATCCTTTCTTTGTATAATTACAATGCAAGTAACAATTACACTAAAGCAACAAAATATAGATAAAGATAATAATTTATTCATAAATCACTTTCTATTGCAGGTTTTTATATGTTTTCTTACATAATACAAGATTAAGATGCCCTATAAACTAGCTTGCATATATGGTCTAAATATTGATTGTATTTTTGCTGACGATTTATCAATAACACTATCAATGAATACATTAACTTTATTTTTTTTCAACCATACGATATTATCTACATTACTTTTATTTTTCAATTCTGAAATAGCGTCGTTCATACTTCCAATTTTATCAATTAGTCCTAATTGTAATGCCTGTTTAGCGGTAAAAATCTTACCCTCTGCAAAATCAATAGGATTTTTTGTTGTCATTTTATCTTTTCTTACCATTAATACATCGCTATAGAACATCTCATATTGTTCTTTAGTTAGATTCTCAATAAATTTTCGTTCATTTAATTGCCATTCTCTAGTGATAGTTCCAATTTCTTTGTATTCTCCTGCAACAGAACCTTGCATTTTTATGCCTATCTTTTTCATTAATTCTTCTATATTTGGTGTGCTAAATATAACACCTATAGAGCCTATTAATGCACCTCTATTTGCATATATACTATTTGAATACATACCAGCATAATAAGCACCGCTAGCCATTAATGATTGTGTATATGCGACTACTGGTATTTTTTCATTAAGCTCTTTTATCATATCTGCTATTTCAATGCTTGCTCCAACACTACCGCCGGGTGAATCTATCAGTAATAACACACCTTTTATATTTTCATCTCCTAAGATCTCATCAATTTGTTGTGCTATCATTTCGCTATCATATATGGGAAAATTAAGTGAAATTTTTGCTAAATTTGGCTTATCCTCCATACTATCTACATAGCTTGATTGAGCAATTATGAATAATACTATAAGTATCAACACAATAACCTTAAAATAATTGTTTATAAAATCAAATATGCCTTTGATAAGATTCCATATGTTCATTATAAATTTCATTAAAAGACTCCATATAGCTTATAAAAATTCTATGATAAAATATAAAAATTAGTCTCCATTATATCCAACTTTAAATAATGTAATAATATTAGATATAGTTTCTTTTAGTTTTAAAGAATAAAAATTAATTTAAGATTCATAAAATAATCAAAACAACAATTTTTTTGTTAAACTTACATAATATTTTAATGTTGGAGGTTTTTATGTTTTCTTTATATAGAAGTTTTTTGAAGCAAATTGTTTTGTTTGCTAGTATTATATTTGCGTTTTCTTTTATTGCATGTAGTGATACAAAAACAAATGCGTTAGAAGAGATTAAGAAGAATGATAAGATTAGAATTGGCGTATTCAGCGATAAACCGCCATTTGGTTATTTTGATGATAATGAATATAAGGGATTTGATGTGTATATAGCAAAAAGATTCGCAAAGGATTTGCTTGGCGATGAAAATAAAATAGAGTTTGTGCCAGTTGAGGCAGCCGCTAGAATTAGTGCTCTTAAGGCAAATAAGGTAGATATAATTATGGCTAATTTTACAAAAACTGCTGATAGGGAAAAGCAAGTAGATTTTGCAAATCCATATATGAAAGTAACACTTGGAGTTGTAAGTAAAAATGGTGATATCACGACAGAAGAACAACTAAAAGGTAAAAAACTGATTGTGAATAAAGGCACTACAGCAGATATTTACTTTAGTAAAAAAACTGATATTGAATTGCTAAAGTTTGAGCAAAATACAGAAACTTTTCAGGCTTTTTCGCAAGGTAAAGGAGATGCTTTAGCACATGATTCTACAATGCTTTACGCATGGGTAAAAGACAAACCGGATTATAAGGTTGGTATTCAAGAAGTAGGTGATAAAGATGTAATAGCACCTGCTGTTAAGAAGGGAAATAAAGAATTGCTTGATTGGGTAAATAATGAAATTGATTCTTTGAAAAAAGAAGGCTTCTTTAATGAAGCATATGAGAAAACATTAGCAAATGAATTTAGTAGTGAAGTGACTCCTGATATGGTGATTTTTACAGATAGCTAGTATTTATACTAATGTTGCTTATATTTTTATTTGATTCTAAATATGAGATACAATTAGACTTTATACTTTATGCTTGTGCCTTCATTATAGATACAATAGCACAGGCATTATATCTCCTATATTTTAGATATGTTATAACTTTAGTTGCTTAGTAGTTTTACATTTTTACATAGTGTTATCATGTTTATGTGGTAAAACACAATGAATCACATAGCTATTGCATAATTTAATAACAAATTGTTTTGCTATAAATGTATTTATATGATAAATCATTTTGGCTACTTTGCTTAGTAAAATAATAGTTTTTATTAATATTATCTGTCATCAATCTTAGCTAAAATATAACATGCCATTATTTAATTAAGTAAAGTGCAATTTAATGTCTAACAATCCTTTACGCATATGCTTTGATTTATTTATAAATATTAGAATCTATAGGGAGTTATGATATTAATTGTAAATCATATATTTTCAATGCGTATCATAAATGGCTTTTGTTCTACTTCGTTTATACTTTCTAGTTCCTTTATTGCTTCTTTTATCTGCACTTCAGAACATATGTGAGTAGAAAATAGCAATAGAGCATATTTATCATTTAATTCTTTTGGTTGTCTTTGTATAAATGATTGTATGGATATATTGTGATTTGCAAGAATATTTGTTACATGCGATAGCACACCGGGTTTATCAAGAACTTTTAGACGCAAATAATAGCAACTAGATATTTTATCTTTTGGCATGAGAGTCATATTTTGTTCTAAACTATTAAAGCCGGACACAAAGCCAAGCATAGGCGAAGTTTTACTTCTAACTATCTCTATAATATCGCTAATTACAGAGCTAGCTGTTTCATTCCCACCTGCACCTGCACCATAATAAACACTTTCTCCAACCTTATCACCCACAACACTAATAGCATTCATTGAGCCATCAGTTTTTGCAAGCATAGAATCCCTTGGTATCATACATAAATGAACTCTTAATTCTAATTGATTTTCTTGTTTTTTTGCGATACCCAATAATTTAATATTATATTCATTTTCTGTTGCAAACCATATATCATCTAAACTAAGATCTTCTATACCTTCAACTATTATATCATCTATTTTTGCATTGATTCCATAAGCAATTGATGCTAGTATTAAAAGTTTGTGTGCGCTATCACTACCATTAATATCTAGTGTTGGATCTGCCTCTGCATAGCCTAATTTTTGAGCTTGTTCTAATGCGTCTTTAAAATTTGTCGCATTATTATTCATTTGTGTTAATATATAATTGCTTGTACCATTCATAATTCCTCTTATGCTTAATATATGATTTGCACATAATCCATCTCTTAGCGCTTTAATTATAGGTATTCCACCACATACACTAGCTTCAAATCCGACATAAGATTCTTTTGCTTTAGTTTCTAGTTCATGGCGGTGATATGCAAGCATAGCTTTATTTGCGGTTACAAATGATTTTTTATTCTCTAAAGCCTTAATTGCAATTTGATAGGGTAATTCAATACCGCCCATTAGCTCTACTATAATATCTATTTCTGAATCATCTAAAGCATCATTTATGTTTGTACTTAGTGGTATATTAACATGTTTATTTGTTATATTTTTAGCTATGCCTATTTTTGGTACGATTTTTACGCCTGTTCTAGCAGTTATAATATCTTGATTTTGTTGTAATATCTCAATGACACTTTTACCTACAACACCAACTCCTATAATAGCTATATTAATAATTTTCATAAAATGCCTTTTAATTTAAATTTGTTATTATAACACTAAAAGAATTGCATTTGTTAATATGTTGTATTTAATTATTTTTTGATTTTATTTTATCTTGTTGTTATAATATTGAGTAATAAATTGTATTTAGTTTTATTGTAAATAATCAATTGTGATTTTATATGTTTTTATATTTAAGCAAAAAAACATATAAGCAAAAATGGCGTGAATCACGCAACGAGCTTAATCTTAAAATTCAAGCGACATATTATAATTATTTATATTGTGTAAGTTTTTAATAGTGTAATTTAAAAATGTTAAAAATGCGTCTATAAAATAAATCTTTAGTAGGAATTAATTAAGTTATTTAATGATTTTCATTTCAATTGATAAAGCATTTATATATGTTTAAAGATTATTCGTATTTCATGTTTTTATTTCTTTGGATAGCAGAATCTATATCCTCTTCTTCTAACTGTTTCTATTGTGTTAATATTAAGTGGTTTATCCATTTTTTGCCGTATTTGATTTATCGCTACCTCTATAACATTTGGAGTTACAAGCTCTGGTTCATCCCAAATTGCATTTAGAAGTTGATCTTTTGAAACTATTTGATCTTTTTGTCTTGCAAGGTGTGTTAATACCTCAAAAGGTTTCCCTTTAACTTCTACTTCCACCCCTTTAAATGTTATTCTTTCCTCATCTGGCATAATTATCAGATCCCCTATTTCTATCAGGTTAGAATCCCACAGCCTTAATCTTGCTTGAATTCTTGCAAATAATATATCCATATCAATAGGCAATGAAATATAGTCATCAGCCCCGCTTTTAAATGCTCCTATTTCATTTTTTGTATCTTTACTCCCTATAATTATAACCGGGACTTTCGGATATTTTCCCTTAACAATAGAGACTATATCCTTAGCGTCCCCATCTTGAAATCTTAAGCCTCCAAGCACTATGTCATAACTTCTAACATTAATGTGATATTCCCCATCTTTTACATTATGTGCTGAATCGATTTGATAATTTTTTTCTGTCAAACCTTTTATTATATATTCTACCAAATCTTTATCGCTATCTATTATTAAAATACGCATGAATGCTCCTAGCAAAAACTATTGTGAATTATAACATTATTTAATTTAACTTTAAGCTTTTTTATAAAAAAATTAAATAAATATCAAGAACAAGTTTTTATCGCATATAGTATAATTTTAACAACACTTACTAGTACATTTTATGTGTATTATACTAAGTCTTAACCACCTAAATATTGTCTTAATTGACGACCTATCCGTGGATGTTTAAGTTTTTTGATTGCACTAGATTCTATCTGCCTAACCCTCTCTCTAGTTACATTTAATGCTCTGCCTATCTCCTCTAGCGTTCTATCACTTTCATCTTCAAGTAAGCCAAATCTCATCTTTATTACTGCTTTTTCTCTCTCATTAAGTTGATCTAGCACATTGTCAATTTGATGTCTTAAATCCTCTTTTAGCATTGCATCCATCGAGCTCATTGTGCTTTTATCTTCAACGAAATCACCAAATTTTCCATCATCATCATTACCAATAGGTGCTTCTAAACTTATAGGTTCTTTGGTTATCTTTATAACATTCTTAACTTTATCTACACTTAATCCTACTTGATTTGCAATAGACTCTACATCTAATTCCTCACCTTTTTCTTGTGCGTGTTTCCTCATTATATTTTTTATTTTATTAATTGTATCAATCATGTGTATAGGAATTCTAATTGTTCTTGCTTGATCTGCTATTGCACGGCTAATTGCTTGTTTTATCCACCATGTGGCATATGTGGAAAATTTATATTGCTTGCGATATTCAAACTTATCTACTGCTTTCATCAAGCCGATATTTCCCTCTTGTATCAAATCAAGGAATGGCAATCCTCTGTTTGTGTATCTTTTTGCTATACTAACAACAAGTCTTAAATTGCTTCTACTCATTTTTGTCTTTGCTGTATCAGAAATCATTTTTCCTCGTTTTATTTGTTCTAGAATCTCTTTTAGCTTTTCTGGCTCTAGGTTAAAACCGCTTTTGCTTGCCTCCCTAGTCCGATACAATTTTTGAATCTCAACATAAGTCCCAACCATAGTATTTTCCGGAACTTGTGCTATAATATCCTCCCTAGTCATATTTGTGATATTTTTTAGAATCTGCCAATGATTTTCTTTTAAGCTATCATTAAATAGATTCAATCTATATTCTAGTCTTTTTAACTCCCTCTCAAATCCATCATCATTTTTTAGGCTATTTTCCATAGCTTTTGTTAGCTCGTTTATCAGTTTGCTTGTAGGTCCAAGCGCTAAAAGCCTTTGTTTTAGAATATGTTTTTTATGTGCAAGAACAAGTGTGTGTAATAATTCCTCATCATCACTTCTTTTTATTCCCTTTTTTTCATACTCACTATCTTGTTCTAAAATCATTAGCCAATCATTTTTCGCATCATTTAATGCTTGAAAACTTTCCAATACTTTTTCAATTCTAGCTTCATCCGCTTTTGTATTTTTTTTACTTTTTTGTTTGTTGTCTTCGTCAAATTCATATTCAGCTTCATCAAATTCAACCTCATCTGAATCATCTTCATCACTTTGAGAATCTTCAAAACTCTTGAATAACTCCTTTACTCTTCTTTCCCTATTTATAAGTGCATCTTTGTAGTCATATATAAAATCTATGAGGTATGGGACGGAACATATCGCATCTATTATTATGTCTTCTCCTTTTTCCATATCCTTACTAAGATTGATTTCTTCCTCCTTGCTAAGAAGGGGTATTTGCCCCATTTCCCTTAGATACATTCTAACTGGGCTATCACTCCTACTCCATTCAAGTAATTCTCTTTCTCTTTGGAAATCAAATTCTTCACTAAGGGACTCTTCAATATTTTTTTGCTTTATTAGATCTGCTTGAATCTTGTCTTGTTCATTTAAATTTTTTGCCATTTCAGAAGAGCTAATTAATTGCTTTTTATGTGTTTTGGCAAGAGATTTTATTTTCTGTATAGTAGCCATAGTTGGTTCTGTATCAATGGTTTGTGCTATTATTTCGTAAGATATACATTCTTCCTTTGTGTTTTTAAACAAACTTTCAAGTTTTTCATTAATTTTGTTTGCTGCCATATTTACCCCTTAAATGTGAAAGTTATGCATTATATCGGATTAATATAAATACTTTTTAAGCTTTAAACCTACATAATGTCTGCTTTTAATGTTACAATGCTAAATATTGTCCCAACTTTGCATTTAAATTTTTTTGCATTTGAATATGATTGATTATCTATGTAGCTTTTTATGTTGATTATTCTTTTTCCTCCTATGGCTATTGCTTGTTGTTGCAATTCTCTGATGGCAAATAATAGTAGTGTTTTACATGTATTTTCTTGATTTTTTTCAAATATATTTTGCATGGTTTTACTAACAATTACATCTTTTTGTTTAGTTTTTACCTTCCTTTTGTTTGTAGTAAATTGAAATACAATATTATTATATATTATGCGTTCCTCATCTTTTAATTTTTTGAAATTTGGTATAACATATTCATTAATATATTCTTGTGAAAATAAGACATTGCATATGAGCATCGTTATAACAATATATCTTCTCACCTTTTAATCCTTTAAAAATTGCTGGCAAATATGTGAGACTATCTTAATTTATTAAATTACCACATAACATTATCTATTTCACGCAACCTTTCTTGTTCCTCAATTTGCTCATAGTTAATTCGTGATGTATCTGTGTAATATATTAATTCTTTTCCTATTTGCTGTTGATATACACCATTTGGAACTATAAAGTTTCTTTGCATTCCCGGATTGATTTCTAGGGCTTTTGTCATAAAATCAGCAAATACTGGAGCGGATACATTGCCACCATATGCACCACCACCTATAGGCGTATTATCATCTCTACCATACCAAATTATAGCTTGTATATCTGGTGTATAGCCACAAAACCAAACATCTCTTGATTGATTGGAAGTACCTGTTTTTCCGGCAACTTGCACACCATTTACCTTTGCCCTGTATCCCGTTCCTCTTTGAACAGTATTTCTCAGTATTGAGGTTATTAGGAATGCTTGTTGAGGTGTAGTAAAAGTTGCTTGTGTAGTTTGAAATAATGTTTCTCTTCCACTTGGATCTATAATTTTTGCTACCACATATGGTTTTACTATCGTTCCATAATTTGAGAATAGGCTATATTGCATTGCAGCTTTCATAGGAGATAGGGATAAACTACCTAACACAACGGTTAGATCTCTTGGAAAGTTATCAAATCCCATTTCATTTAGCCCGCTATATAGTGATGATTCTGTTATTTTTAATGCTGTATCAATTGCGGGAATGTTTAGTGACTTTTCAAGTGCTGTTTGCATTGTAACAGGACCTAAAAAGTTTCTTGTATCATTATTGGGTTGCCATAATTTTCCACCACTCCCAAATCTTTTAGGAGAATCAATTACAATTTCTGCTGGCGAATATCCCTTATTAAAGGCTATTTGATATACAAATGGTTTCATTGTGCTTCCAAATTGTCTATTTGTTTGTGTTGCCCTATTAAATGAGCTTTTATTATGATCTACACCACCAACCATAGCCAATACTTCACCTGTATGTGGATTTGTAACCACAATAGCACCATTTAATGTATTTGAGCTATTTTCATTTAAATCTTTGATTTCTTCTTCAGTAAGCTTTGGCTTTTTTTGCCATTCTCTAGTTTTTTGCTCTCTATCCATGATTCTAAATTGAATATTCTCAAATCCTTTGATTAATGCTTCTTTTGCTATTTTTTGGTAGTCAAGATCTATTGTTAGATATATCTTATATCCGCCAGATTTTAGGTTTTCTATATCCCCTAGCTCCCTTAAAGCCTCATCAACTACATACGGGGCTTTGTTTTGTGTTAAAGTTTGATTGTACACTTTGGGTATTTCTTTTATGCTATGATTAAACTCTGCTTGCGTAATCCAGCCTAATTCATACATTCTTTTTAAGATTGCGTTAGCCCTGTTTAGTGAATTTTTTAAATATCTTGTTGGGTCATATTTTACTGGTGATTTTGGGAGACCAACAAGCATTGCTATCTCTTTTAAAGTTAATTTATCTAAATCTTTTTTAAAATATCCTAAAGCAGCCGTTTTAATACCATAGTATCCATGACCCAAAAAGATATAATTTAAATATCTTTCTAAAATTTGCTCTTTTGTTAGGACTTGTTCAGCTCTAATAGACAATAAGAATTCTTTAACTTTTCTATTTAGTGTTCTATCGCTTGTTAAAAGCATATTTTTTACTAATTGTTGTGTAAGTGTGCTGCCGCCCTCCATATATTTCATGCTAATTAGATTCTTAAAAGTTGCTCTTGCAATTGCATCGAAATTAACACCCTCATGCTCAAAAAACATTGTATCTTCAACAGCCAATAAGGCTTCTATCACTCTGCCGGGTATTTCATCATATTTGGCGTAAAATCTATATTCCTCATCAAATAGGTTTGCTATAAGCCTTCCTTTTGAATCAAATACTTGAGTTATTTCATTTGGGTGATAGTCTATCATCGCATGTACTTGTGGGGATAATTCTTTGTATAATTGATAGCCATAGTAGCCTAGCACTGCGGACAACACTACGCAGATGGCTACAAATATATAAAATAATATTTTAAACACACCAAACACACCAAACTTCCTCTTTGGTGTATCATATATGTCATCAAGCTCCGTTGTCTTTGCCATGCTACATTCCTAAAACAAACATAGATCTATTTATCATCTATGCAAAATTTACCCAAACAATAACCGCACATTGCAAATACTACATACATACTCAAATACCTACTCAAGAGTATATAATACCACATGCTTATATAAGTCTTTTTACAAGCATACTCAACATATGCTATGTTATAAATCATACACAGAATAATAAATATTAACTATAGACTATGCACTCTTTTTCTTAAGTGTTCTGAGTGTAGAGGCTGCAACCTTAATTCTAATTGATGTGCCATCTTCAAGTTTTAAACGCATATTTCTAAGATTAGGTAAATTCCTCTTTTTGGTTTTATTGTTAGCATGACTAACATTGCAACCAACCATAACGCCCTTTCCAGTCAGCTCGCATTTTCTTGCCATAGTAATCCTTTTAAAATTAAATAAGTTTTTATTCTATCTTAGAAAGCCTTATAAAATACTTAAACGACCTTAACTTGACTATTTTTTTTAAGTTCTTTTTCAAATTTTTTGCGTTTCATTATAGATAATTTATCTACAAACAATATGCCATTTAAATGGTCCATTTCATGCTGTATTGCTACTGCTAAAAAACCTTCAAACTCTGTTTTATGTTTATTTCCTTCTCTATCCTGATAGTCTAGTAATATTTTATTAGATCTTTTTACCTCTTCATAGAATCCGGGGACAGATAAACAACCCTCATTCCAAACTATTTCCCCATCTGCTTGCAATATAACTGGATTTACTATCTCAATAAGATCTTCTTTGTATTGTTCATTGTCCTCCCTTGGTATATTTACCAATAATGCTCTTAATGGAACGGCAACTTGTATGGCTGCCAATCCAACGCCATTACTACTCATCATGGTTTCATACATATTGTCTAATAGAGTATGAAATTTTTTATCAAAATTGACAACTTCCTTAGAAATTTCCCTTAACATTTTGTTTGGATATTTTATAATATCTAAAATCATTTTACACCCTTAATTTAGATTTATTATCATTTAGATTATATAATTTAAAAAACAACATAATTTAAAATAAAGTCATTATAATATTAAATATTTGTTTATATATTGATTCTTACGCATAATCCTTCTTTTTTGCTTCTTTTTGAAAAAAATTCAATTTTTATATTATGTATTTTTGCAATTTCTTTCACAATAAATAGTCCTAATCCCAATGAATGTTCATTTTGTTTTGCTTTTGTGCTTTGATAGTATTTTTTTGTTAAATTATTTAATTCTGATTTTGCAACACCATCTCCATCATCAATAATATCTATATATTTATCTTGTATATGTATCGTTACTTGGTATTTTGCATATTTTAGTGCATTATGTATGAGATTATTTAATACTTGTTCCATTAATATTTTGTCTGCAAGAATATTTCTATATTTGCCATTTAGTATAATTTGTTTATCTTTATATGTAACCTTCAACAAGAAATTATTGAATCCTTCTATAACATCCTCACATAATACCATGATGTCAAATTCTTCCATGGAAATTGCTATTGTGTTGTGTTCTAAACTTTCACTTAATGTTAGTTTGTTGAGTAGAGCATTAATTTTTTTACTATATTTCATAATTCTGTCCAATAATTTGTCATGCATGGTTGCATCCATGTCTTTATACATAGAGATTGTTTCAATACTTGCTTGTATAATACTTAATGGATTTTTTATTTCATGTGATATTGTTGATAACAATTGTATATTTTGTATGTTTTTTTCTTGTAATTTTCTAGTGCGTTTTTGGATTCTATTTTGTTGCTTTTGCATAGCTTCACTAAGTTCTTTTAGTTCTGTTACATATGGATTTTTCTCTTTTTTCAGCACTTTTATATTTAATGATTGAAATTTTTTTTGCATTAACATATTTAATGCTTTTTTTGTAGATAGAATATCTTTGTTTGCTTTATTTGTTTGCTTTATTTGTTTTTTCTGCTTCAGTATGAATGATAATGAGATGATTAAACCCAACACATTAGATACAATTGCTAGTTCATCTATTCCAAATAATATGAAAAATATACTAGCAGTGAAAACTATACTGAAAATCAACATAGCTTATATCCCTCATTTCTTATTGATTTGATTTTAATATCTTTTGTTTCTTTTTCTATTTTTTTTCTTAGCCTTTTAATGCCTACATTTACACTATTATCGTGGTAATTTCCTTTATTATCCCATGCATTTTTTAATAGGAATTCTCTACTTAATGATTTGCCTACATTTTGCATAAAACATTTCATTATGCGAGTTTCAAGTGGGCTTAGTTGTATTACAATTTCTTCTACCGATAGCTCTTTTGCCTCGATTTCTAAGGTAATATTTTTGTATTTTAAGACATTTTTTGTAAAATCTTTTTTGTATCTTCTTAAAACAGCCTGTATTCTTGCTACAAGTTCTTCAAAATTGAATGGTTTTGAAATATAGTCATCAGCATAACTTAGCCCCTTTACTCTTTCTGTAGGCAGGGATAACGCACTTACTATTATGAATGGAATATCATAGCCTAGATTTTTAATATCTTTTATGAAATCTAATCCATCTTCTGTTATTAGGTTTCTATCCAACAGAATTAATGCAATATTTTCTTTTTTTATAAATCTTTTTGCCATTTCTGTGTTAAGACAACCAATTACTTCATAGCCATTATTATTTAATGCTGCATTTAGATTAATTTCCATTAAATCAATCAAATCTTCTTCATCATCTATACATAAGATAACTTCATTCATGTATTATCCTTGAGTTTAAATAAGTTGATCAAGTATGAGTTATAACATTTTATATTAAATTTTTATATTTTTATCATAGTTATATAATAAAATTGTGAAATTATATTATTTACCACATTATGTTTTTTATGATTTTATCATACATTAAAGATTTTTAATTGATTAAATGTAACTAAATTACACTTTATAACACTATTTTTTTAAATTATGGGTATTTTTGCAATTTTTATAAGCGAATCATTTTATTTCATATTTTTTCTGCTATTATCTATATACACATTTTTTGTGTAAAACATTGTTTTTTTACAAGGAGTTAAGATGAATAAAGTAAGTGCTAGTGAAGCAAAGACTAGATTTTATAAATTTGTTTCCTTTAAGAACAAGTTTGCATTATTTTTGTCTTGCATTATTTTTGTTTGCTATTACACTTTTGTTGCTGGTGTTGGTTTTTTTCCTGATGTGTTGGGTTATAGAATTGGTCCTAGTGCGATTACTCTTGGTATCTTATGTGGTGTTTCTCTTATTGTTCTTTGTATAATTACTACAGGCATCTATACATTTTTTGCTAATAAATATTTCGATAAGGAACAAGCTGAGATTTTAAAAGAGCTTGAAGATAGTGGTGCTATTAATGATTTAAAAGAGGGCAAATAACATTGTGGTTGAGTAAAGGAATGTTTCATGTTTAAGCTTACTAGTTTTTTATTGGCTGTTAGTATGTTTTGTTTTGGTGCGGGCATAGATGCCTCTAGTGTGGAAAAGAGTGAAGTTAATGTTATGGCAATAGTTATGTTTGTTATATTTGTTTTAGCAACATTAGGTATTACATACTATTCAAATAAAATATCTCAATCTGCACAAGGATTCTATACTGCTGGTGGTAACATTA
>JARHYT010000032.1 GCA_029264775.1 Helicobacter sp.
CAGATACAGATAATCAAGATTTGCAAGATGATTTAACACAAATAGATAGCATAATAAAAGATGATATAGAATCTAATAAAGATGAAATTCAATTAGATGAAAACATTGATATGTCGCAATTGATAGACGATGGTGCAGAAGAAGATAGTGAGTCTAAAAAATTGGAAGATAATTTTGACGAGATATATATTAATAATGAGTTGAAAAAAGATGATAGCATAAATATTGATGATTTAGGCTTAAAATCTGATGTAGATGAAGATATGGATGATAAGCCAACGCTATTTACGGAACAACAAATTTCAGAGCTTAACGATGCAATTAGAGATGTTAATTCTTCAAATGAAATATTAGGTACAGATGTTGTTGAAAGTTTAGATATGCAGGAGTTGCATTCAAAAGATGATTATGACATGTCAAGCGAATTATTGCTTGATTCTAAAAGTGATGTAATGGATAATGATAAATTGTTTAAGGATGATATGAGTTTAAGTGCAATTGATGAGTTATTGTCTATTGATGACAATATGCAAGGCGATAAAAAGCCAGATAGCTTGTTGTTGGATGATGATTCTGTGCCAAATACACATATAGAGGATAGTACAAATGCTATAGACGATTTATTAAATATAGATACAGACATATTAAGTGAAACAGAATATCAAGATGATAATACTAGTGGATTAGAAAATCAACAAAATTTGGCAGGTATTGATGATTTATCATTGATGGATATAGAATCAACAATGAATGTAGGTGATAAAAATGATAACGCATTGGATGATAAAGATTTATTAAGTACCACACTTGAGGAAGATATAGATGACAAAGAGCATGAAAAAGAGAATGTAGGATATGTTGTGTTACCTTCAGAGGAAGATGATATACAAAAACTTACGGAGGATGAGTTAGCAAAGGCATTAGGTGAGGCTGATTATGTTGAAACTTTAGATCCTAGTAACATAGAAAAGATAGAAACAAGTAGCATACACAATAAACAAGATATTGAGGCAAGAGATAATACGGAAAATACAAATAATGAGCATACATTGCAGGAAATCAAAGAAATGAGTGCAGATTCATTTTTTGACTTTATTAAGAATACACCAAAAGAGCAGTTACATGAGATTCTTAAAGGTTCAGAAATAAATATTAGCATTAAAGTTGATGAATAATTATTGTAATAACATGTGTAAATCTCGCTTGTATAAGGTGTTTTAGAGTGTGTTGTGATGAAAAAAAGGCATTTTTAGAAGCCTTTCCATATAGTTTTCCGATAATGGCAACATATATTCTTATGGGTAGTGTATTTGGTATAATGATGGCAAATGCAGGTTATAGTACATGGATTAGTTTTATTATGTCTATTATTATATATGCAGGTGCTATGCAATATATAGCTGTAGCATGGCTTGCAGGTGGCATACCGCTAGTGAGCATAGCTATTATATCTCTTAGCGTAAATGCTAGACAATTTTTTTATGCCATAGCAAATTTAAATAGATATAAGCTAGGGGGGTTTAGAAGGTGGTATTTGATATTTAGTGTTACAGATGAAACATTTGCTATATTGAGCATCAGAGAACAGAAAACAAAAATACAAGATGATATTTACAATCAAAAAGTAATGTTCTATATATCTTTTTTAAATCACATATATTGGATTACTGGTTGCACATTAGGGACTTTGCTTGGCAATTCAATTTCCTTTATCAAAGAGGTTAAAGGTTTAGATTTTATTGTGGTAGCCACATTCTGTGTTCTTTTGTATGAAAATTTACGACTTAAAAGCAATATCATTCCAATCTTAGTTGGTATAATTAGCACATTAGTATGTTTTATTTTTGATAAGGATAATTTCTTGCTATATTCCCTTATATTAACTATATGTATATTATTAATATTGCAAATGTATATCAATAAAAGGCATACACTATAAACTAAATGTAGGTATTTCAACTAATCTTTAAGTGTTCTTGCATAGATTTAGCTAAATAGCAATTTAGTGTAGAATTATCAAAATAACTTAAAGCTTGCTACTTTATGTCGTTAAGTATCTTATATATAATTTCTTGTTTGTTGTTTGCATTATATATAGGTCGTCCAACTACTATAAAATCACTTCCCTTTTGCCTTGCCTCTTTTGGATTTGCTACTCTTTTTTGGTCATCACTATTCATTTCTAATCGTATGCCGGGTATAACTGCTATTAGTGAATTAGAAATAGTCTTTATAATTTCAATTTCATCAATTGAACACACAAGCCCATTAATTCCACTTTTATAAACCATTTGTGCAAAATTACTAACACCACTTTTAATATCAGTATTATATATACGCATAAAATGATCACTATCAAAGCTAGTTAAAACACTAACAGCCACAATCAACATATTTGATGATTGCGATAGAATATAGTTTGATAAAGATTCCATAGCCTCAATGCCACAGCTAGCATGTATTGTTAGCATATCTACACCTATATTATGACATTCTTTTAAACAATCAAGCATAGTATTTGGTATATCGTAAATCTTTAAATCTAGAAAAATCTTAAATCCAAGGTTTTGAAGTTCTCTAACAAACTCTTTACCATCGCGAACAAAACTACGCAAACCAACCTTAAGCCATATATCTTCATTCCTGAAGCAATGCTTTATCTCTTTAGCTAATGCTAAATTATCTTCTTTAGTTTGCATGTCAAGAGCCACACATAATTTCATTATTTTACCTTTCAATACATGAAGTTGTTTTAAAATTATATTTTTCTATCACCATTTTTATTTTCTATGCCTTTATTTTGCTTTGATGTGTGCTTGTTTTTATGATTTGCATTTTTTATTTTATTTTTATTTGCCTTAGCTATTTGTTTTGTATCAACCATTGGTGATCTAACTTTTTTAGTTCGCTTTCGTGTTGTTCCATTAGTATTATCAAAATTAGTCACGCTTGACTTTGACATTTCATTGTTTTTAATATCACTAGTACTATTAATTAATTCTAATATAGAATCTAGCGTATTTTTTGATATGGCATCAAGTACACCATTAACTAGTTTAGACGCATCATCAACATTAAAAACCTTTGTTAATTCAATAGCTTCATTTATTATTACCGCTTTCTGTGTATTTGTTTTAAGTAGCTCATAAATGCCTAATTTCAAGATATTTTTTTCTATAACGCCCAATCTATCAACATTCCAAGTTTTTAAAAATGTATTTATTATTTTTAACAATAATGTTTCATTTTCGCAAACTCCATTTAATAATGATAGGGCAAATTCCTGTTGCTTATTTCTAATCTTTTGTTCATTTAGAAATAATTCAGCTTGATTTATAGCATTGTCATTGCCCAATTCTATTGCATATAGAATCTGGATTATTGCTTCTCTAGCTTGTTTTCTAGTTGCCATTAGTCAATTTGCTTATATATATCTATTAATTCTATGAGACTTGACATCGCCTCAAATCCTTTATTGCCAACTTTTAATCCGGCTCTATCTAATGCTTGTTCTATATTGTCTGTAGTTAAGATTCCAAAGCTCACCGCACCGCCATATTTTAGTGTTACATTAGCAACCCCTTTTGTTGCTTCAGCAGCAACATAATCAAAATGTGGTGTTCCACCGCGTATAATCGCACCAAGAACGCATACACCATCATAGTCGCCATTTTCCAGTATTTTTTCTAATACAAACGGCAATTCAAATGCACCCGGAACTTTTATCAATGTAAGATTATCTTCACCACCGCCATGCCTCAAATAACAATCTCTTGCACCATCTACAAGTTTATCTGTAATCATGCTATTAAATCTGCTACATAAAATTGCAATTCTTTCATTTCCATGTAGTGCAATCTTGCCTTCCAATATCCTCATTCCCATAATTAAAGCCTTATTTCGTGAATTAATAGCATGCTATTCTAACAAAAAAATATTAAGATACAAAGATATTTGCTATAGTTTTATGTTGCTTATATAATTTGAAAGCTTATAAAATTCAAATATTATGAGTAAAAGTTTTTTTTAAGGTAACTTTTATATAATGTAATATACAATTGATAAATAAAAAATGTAAGGTGTTTTTATGTTAGAAATTTTAATGATTGAGGACGATGTAGAGTTAGCAGAAGTCTTGAGTGAATATTTAAAAAAGCATGATATTAATGTTACAAATTATGATGAACCATATACAGGAATGTCGGCTCTTGCGACAAAACATTTTGATTTATTATTGCTTGATTTAACTTTGCCTAATCTCGATGGATTAGAGGTGTGCAAAAAAATTGCCGGGCAAAAAAATATACCTATAATTATATCTTCTGCAAGAAGTGATGTAAATGATAAAGTTAAAGCTCTTGATAATGGTGCGGATGATTATATACCTAAGCCATATGATCCAAAAGAGCTTGTTGCTAGAATACAATCTTTGCTTAGAAGATATTCGCAGAAATTAGCAGAGGAAAAAACATCAGATAAATCTGTCATATTTTCTATTGATAAGGATACAAGAGAGGTATATTTTAAGGATAAGAAGTTAGACTTAACTCGTGCAGAATACGAGATTTTAACCTTGTTGATTAGTAAAAAAGGGCATGTATTTAGTCGTGAAGCAATAGCAATAGAATCAGAATCTATAAATCCGGAAAGCTCAAACAAGAGTATTGATGTTATAATAGGGCGTTTGCGCTCAAAGATAGAAGAAAACCCAAAAAATCCTCAATACATTATATCAGTTCGTGGCGTTGGTTACAAGCTTGAAGCATAACTTAAAATGCGTAGGTAGTCTGAGGTATATAGTACAAATTTTGACATATTTCATGTGCTTAAGTCATATAAGTTAGGGAATGCGTATGTGGAGAAGCACTTCTATATTTATACAAATAAGCATTTTGTTCGCGTTTGCATTTACAAGTTTTTTGGCTGTTGCATTGTTGTATGTTAAGATACAACCCGGATTAGAAAGTATAAAACAATACAATGTTATTGTTGGTGCTATTGGTAAGATGAGGCATTATAATGCTAGCATGAGCGATATTAAAGCTTTTTTGGAAGAAGAAAATTTTCATGAAGTTAAATTAACAGATTCTATTAAAAATAAGATAAGTGAAGATTTACAAACCCCTCATGCAGGTAGTTTTAATGTTAATGTGATACAAGATGGAAACAAAATATTTATAACACTGCATACAACCAAAGAACTGATAGTGTATCAAGATCCGATAGCATTTGATTGGTCTAAATACCATACCATAACTATGTTTGGTGCTATAATACTCATTGTTATATATATAACACTTATGAAAAGGCTTATGCCATTAAATAATATAAAACACGAAATCTCTATTATGGCTAATAATAATGAGGTTAGGCAGCTTACTTGGGGAATTGATAATCAAGATGAAATAGGAGATTTGGTTAGAGAGTTTAATCGTTCTGTTACAAAGATAATTTCTATAAGCGAAGCAAGAACATTTTTTTTGCGCTCGATAATGCACGAATTAAAGACACCCATAGCAAAAGGAAGAATTGTTGCTGAAATGATTGACGATAAAAAACAGAAACAAAGGTTATGTGATGTATTTGAAAGATTAAATACACTAATTGATGAGTTTGCAAAAATAGAACAATTGGTGAGTAAAAACTATACATACAAAAGGAGTCAATTTTTCCTAGATGATGTTATTAAAGAAGCAAAAAAGATGTTACTAATGGATTCAAAAAATCAAAGTAATATTGTATGTAATTACAATAATGATTTGGTAAAAGCCGATTTTAGCCTATTTGCATTAAGCATAAAAAATTTGTTGGATAATGCAATTAAATATAGCACTGATTCAAAAGCTATAATAGATAGCACAGGCAAAGATTTAATAATCAAAAATACTGGTGAGCCATTGAAAATGGATATTAATGAGTATTTTAAACCATATTTTAAAGATATTAAAAATCCGTTTTCTCAAGGTTTTGGTTTGGGAATGTATATAATTAAAACAACTCTTGATACACAAAATTTTGAGTTAAGGTATTCCTATGAAAATGGTTATAATATATTTACTATAAAAAATTGTATTGTAGAAAATTTCTGTAATATAGATTCTAGCATTGTGAAGTAGAGTTTAGAAACATGAATTAAATACTTCATGTAACATAGTGCATGATTTGTATAATTTAACTTATTGCTTATGTTACACAATGATTGATAAAATCTTAAACATTTAGAATAATATGTTGGTAAATTCACAATTCATGCTACAAATTACAATATATAACATTATGCAATAAATTACAAGTGTATAGCTAACTTTTAATGAATAAACCATTTATTTATAGCGACTAGTTATGTTTGTAAAATAATTTTATATTTAATGCAATGTTGTTAGATAAATTCAAATAGAATCTATGACAAAGAGAGTTGAATTCAGGTAGAGCAATAAAATTAGATAAACTTCAAAACACATAAAAATGTTTATATTGTTAGCCAATATTAGTTATATATTGTGCAATTTTAATTTTTAACTTATTTGGTATTTATTTTAATTATTTTCAATTTTGCATATTATGGTAAATTAAAATTATGTATTCTTATTTTACAATATTTTTTGTTAGTTTGAATTATTAATGAAATCATTTGCATACAGCTATTCATGGCTTGATTATAGTGCAATTATTATAAGATGTAATTTATCTTGATTATGATTACTCGTTTGTAAATTAATCATATAAATTATAAATGATAGATAATGAATGATATAAAAGCATGATAGCGAATATAAAAAATATAATAGAACACAATTTGTCAATCATATAAAATATTTGTTTGTTTAGTAGATTTCTAAAGAAAACAGCAAGTATAATAACACTCAAAAAAGCACTACATAAAGCACAAAATAAAACAAAAATATTTACCACTAAGTTATCCTCTATGAAAGGTACTATTATTGTACTAAAAAACAAAATTGCCTTTGGGTTGGATAGGTTTATAAAAAGTGCCTTTAGGTATGTATCTGGCATATATTCTATATTTTCATTAAACTCCATCTTAGAATCTTGCTTTTTAAACAATAAATATGATATATATATTAAATACAATCCGCCTACAACGCCAATAATGCTTTGTGCTATATAACCACTCAAAACATGTATAAAACCAAAATATATGAAACAAAGAAAAATAACCCAACCACTAGCAATACCGCTAAAAACTTTTAAACCTTGTAGAAAGCCAAACCGCAATGTGTTATGTAATACAAGTAAAATATCTGGTCCGGGTGTTATTGCACCAACATATGCAACAATAAATATTGATATAAAATTCATTTTGTTTAATATTCATTTGGCTTTGGACATTCTAACATAATATTAGCTATACCACGATTTGGCACCATATTTAAATCTAATATTACTTGTGAGCTTGTGGTTTTTTGTGCTTCAAATGTTCTTGATATTATAAGGGAGCAATCAGTTATTCTTGGTGGCATGGGTTCAACCTTGTAAAATACGCCTGCAAAATGAGTAACTTGATATATATTAGGTGCCATTCTTTGGTACTGATGTGTTTTGTTGCGTGTATGCCGATAAAATGTTATATTGTTATTATCAGAACGAAATATTGTGTAGTTTCCATGATTATAAACGCCCTTTGATACAATTTCAGAATCATTCTTTGGGTTCAAGGCTTCTTGAGGTATAGCAATCATGCGTCCATATGGTGTATTTTGAACAAATGATGGTTGAATTGGAATAACATTAGATGTTACGAAAACAAGTAGATTAGGGTTTTCTTTACTTTTTTCATATGATTGATTATCATCACCTAAAAAGCTGTCGCAAAACGCATAATTAGTGCAAACAATTAAACATATAAGATAAAAAATTTTTCTTTGTATCATTTTAATTCCTTTATAAATGCTTAATCAAAAGCAATTAAGATTCCATAGGTATAAAATGATACACACAAATATTTCAAATAACTCTAATTTTATAAAAAATAATGTTATAATTATGTGTAATTTAGGAGATAGTATGCTTATAGAGTTTCAGAATAATATTCCAAAAGTGGGAAAAGAAGTGTTAATATGCGATGGTGCTAAAATTATTGGTGAAGTCGAATTAGGCGATAATGTGTCAATATGGTATAATTGTGTTCTAAGGGGGGATGTAAATTATATTAAGATTGGTAATAATACGAATGTTCAAGATTTAAGTATGATACATGTTTGGCATAGAGATTCCAATAAGAAAGACAGCGGACATCCGACAATTATAGGAGATAATGTTACTATTGGGCATAGTTGTATTATACATGCCTGCAATATAGAAAATAACTGCTTGATTGGTATGGGAAGTATAATAATGGATGGTGCAAAAATAGGGAAAGATTCTATAGTAGGAGCAGGTTCTGTTGTAACTAAAGGAAAAGTATTTCCTCCGCGATCTTTGATACTAGGAAATCCAGCAAAGCTTGTAAGGGAATTAAGAGATGAAGAAGTAGAAGAGATAAAGCAATCAGCTTTAAGATATGTTGAATTTAAAAATCAATTTTTACAATAAGATGTTAGCATAATAGATTTATAAATTCTTTAGTAAAATTAAGGAGTATGTAGTTTATTATAGCTGCTAATGGCTAGATTAATTTCAAGGATGGTGCATGGGTGCAATACTTAGTTTTTTTGAGACAAGTGGGGTTGTAACGCTACTTGTAATTTTTTGGCTATCTCTATATGTAATAGCAACCTTGTGGGTTTTCGTATATAAATGGTTTGTGATTAAAGGAATACAAGATAGGGAATCTTATTCTCTAGATCTTTTGTTATCAAAGGATATTAGTGTACCACAAAGTGCTGTTTTTTCAAGGGCTAGAGGTCATAATATTTTATCAAAAGAAATGCTTAGTGTATGGAAAAATCAAATACTAAAAAATTCAAGTGGTGGTTTAGCATTTCTTAGTATTGTTAGTTCTACTGCACCATTCATTGGTTTATTTGGGACTGTTACAGAGATATTGGACGCATTTGCACATCTAGGAGCACAAGGGCAAGCTACATTTGAGGTTATAGCACCTATCATATCAAAAGCACTTGTAGCAACTGCATGGGGAATCTTATGTGCAATACCAGCATATTCATTTTATCTTATTTTGAAAAGAAAGATCTCTGTGCTTAGTGTGTGTTTGCAAGCACAGATTGATGTAGCACTTTCTGCAGTCGATAGCGATTCTAAAACAAATGGTTTTGAGAAAACAAAAGATGTTTTTAATCAACAAAATAAAAACATTGTTTGGGGTGGGAAAGTAAATGGATGATTTAGAAATTGAAGAAAAGCCAGAGTTAAATATTACTCCATTAGTTGATATAATGCTTGTTTTGCTAGCAATACTTATGGTAACTACTCCAGCAATAACATATAGGGAAGATATTAAACTTCCAGATGGTTCAAAAAGTAAGAAAGCAGAGTTAAATCCTGTGATGGCAGTTCGCATAGATAAAGAAAGAAAGATATATATAGATAGAGATGTTTTTAATTATCAAGATTTTAGAGAAAATTTTTCTCTAAGGGCAAATAGATATGACAAAACAAAATCGGTGTATATATATGCTGATAAGGGATTGTATTATGGCGATGTGGTACCAATATTTGCTGAATTGAAAAAAGCAGGATTTACAAAAGTATCGTTAGGAACACAATGAAACAAGATGTTGTTATGCATAAAAATAGCCCTTCGTTACATTTATTTAGTGGCTTTATTGCTTTCACCATATATGTTATCATGCTTGTTTTAATTGTTGGTGGCTTTAAATTATACAAAGAACAAGTAAGATATGGAGAATTAGATTCTAATTTATCAGAGATTATTGTTAATGAAAGTATTGAGTTATCAGAAGTTATCGATAAAAACGAGGAGCAAAACACTCAGCTAGAACAGATTACAGAAGAGATTAAAGAGCCAGTAGAGGAAGTGGCACAACCATTGGAATCAATTGTTATAACACAAGAGAAACAGCAAATACAACAGAAAAAAGAAGTAGATAAAAAAACACAAGAGTCTAAGCAAGTGGATATAAAACCTAAAAAAGAGGTTAATTTGGTAGATGTATTTTCTAATGTGTCTTCAGAAACACTTAAAGACAGAAAAGCAAAAGAGGATGAAAAGAGAAAACAAGAGTTAGAAACGCAAAAAAGAATGTTAGAGGAAGCACAAAAGGCAAGGGCAGACCAATTAGCACAGAATGCAGCTGCTATTAAACAAGGCACACAAGCATTGCAACAAGCTACCAAGAATTTGCAAGATAATGTTAAAAAAGCTTTGACAACAAGAATAAGTCTTGAAAAACCTAAATTTGTAGGTAATTCAGATGATAAGGCAAAGTATGATAAATGGTATGCACAAATTGAGCAAATTTTAATGAGTGAATGGAAAAAAAGCTCTAATTTTTATCAAGCTTCAACTAGTGCAAAGGTTAAAATCAATATAGATAGTGGAGGCAAATTAACATACCTGTTTATGGTGATTCAATCTCCATATGTTGAATATAACAATTCAGTTGTTGTATTTATGAAAAAAATGGAGACTAGACTATTTCCAGCACCACCCGGAGATGGCGTAGAATTAGCAGTTAGCCTAGAAAATACCCTTAAGCATAAGTGATTAATCTATTTGATGTTTATAGATATTTATCATAATTAGTAACAAAGTATTTATGGTATGGTGCTTTTAATTCATAGCCCTACTTTAATTTGCATTGTATTGTTAGCATGGAATCATTCGTTTTTGTAACAATATATTTCTTGATAGTATTAAAAATACGGAATAGAATTGTTTTTATTAAGTCAAATGTTAGATAAAAAACTAATAAAACCATAGGGATAATGGGGCGATTTTTAATTCCTTTAAATTCAATAAATTTAGTTAATGTTATAAAATTTAATTTATTTATAATAGTAACTGCTTAAACTTATTGTTTATTGATATGTAAATACATTTTAAGTAATGCTAATAGTGCATGTAGTACATATAAGTTTTAGTTTAATTAAAATTAAGAATAATTTCATTGAATGCGTTTAAAATTTAATTGATGATTCAATATTATAGAAATATTCATGGCATTTATCAAGCCCATTATTCCAAACTATTAGAATAAAATAAATTATATTACTTGAAGTCAGCAATAAATATATAAAATGATTTTGCTTGTTGTTGGGTGATGCAATCTCAATTAAATAGTACTATTATAAACGAAGTATATTTATATGAATTTGATTTTTACGATATACATATGCTTTAAACTTAATGTGTTTTGTTATAATTAAATTTTTATATAAGGAAATAGTTATGATTATGCTTGATGTTTATATGCGTTTTGAAATAAAAGATAATGTTATAGATTTGTTATTGGCTAATGGGTATGATGACTTTTTTTTTATTGAGGCTAAGAAGTATGCAGCAAAAAATATGCTTTTAAGTGATGAGGAGCAAGTTAGCGGTAGGCAGAATTACGCAATAATTAAACTTTATTTAAATGATACTGCCGCAAGCATGTTGGCAAGCCTTATTAAAAGTGAATTTAGTGATGTTAGAGTGTTTGCTAATGAATGTCAGCCTTTGGCATTTTTTGGTGTATAGTATTTGTTTAGGATTGTGTATGGCTAAATATATTGCATATGATATGTTTATTTTTCCTGTTGTTTTAATACCTGCTTTATTTCTTTTTTATTACAATGTTGAATTATATGGTGATATATTTCAATTTTTGGCATTGTATTTAGGCTTGTTTGTACTTATATACGAACGCAATTTTAAACGAGTTCTTATGCTTGTTATTGCGTCCTTGATTACTGTTTGCTCTGTTTATGCTATAAAGAAAGGTTTTGTTTGGTTATCTCTTAGTGATGCTTTGGAATATGCTAAAATATCTCTTAGACCTAAAACAAATGATTATGATGGATTTCCAAGCGGACATACAGCTGCTGCCTTTATAGCTGTCGGATATGCTTTGCATTTTTATAGTAAAAAATGGATTGTTTTTTTATTTTTAATTGCTATTTTTGTGCCTCAATCTCGCGTTATTACTTTATGGCATACACCATTACAGGTTTTAGCTGGCGGATTATTTGGTCTTTGTATAACATATTTTGTGATATCTTTGCTTAAGAAATATAAATTTTTTAAAAATGTTTAATTAGGATTTATTTATGAATGATACGGGAGTTTTGATTAAATTTACCTCTTTTGGCGAAAGTCATGGTTGTGGTATTGGTGGTGTTTTGAGTGGTATGCCATCTGGAATTTACATTGATGAAGTTTTTTTGAAATCTGAATTAGCTAGGAGAAGAGGTGGTTCTAAGTTTGCTACACCTAGAAAAGAAGAAGATAACTATCAAATCATTAGCGGTGTCTTTGAGGGGATTACTACAGGAGCTCCCATAGGTTTTTTGATACCAAATGAAAATACGAGAAGTAAAGATTATAGTAAAATCAAAGATATTTTTCGCCCTTCACACGCAGATTTTACATATCACTATAAATATGGACACAGAGATTATAGGGGTGGTGGTAGAAGTAGTGCTAGAGAGAGTGTAGCTCGCGTATTTGCTGGAGCTTTAACAAAACTTTTGTTAAAAGAATTTGATATTAAAATTTTTAGCGGTATTATAAATGTAGGCAATGTGTGTTCAAAAAGAAATGAATTTTTTTATGATGATTTTATGCGAGCTAGAGATAGTGAAATTTTTGCACTTGATAAAAGCGTAGAAGAAGCACAAAAAGAGGAAATATTGAGAGCAAAAAATAGTGGTAATAGTGTTGGGGCTAGTGCCTTGATTTGTATAAAAAATGTTCCTGTTGGTTTGGGGGAGCCACTTTATTATAAACTTGATTCTATACTTGCAAAAGATTTGATGGGCTTAAATGCAATTAAAGCCATAGAAATAGGCGATGGCATGCAATCAGCTATAAAAAATGGCTTACAAAATAATGATTTTATGGATAAAAATGGTTTTTTAAGTAATCATGCTGGTGGAATTTTGGGTGGCATATCAAATGGTAATGATATTAATATAAAAGTTCATTTTAAACCAACACCAAGCATATTTTTACCACAAAAAAGTGTTGATATACATAATAATGAGGTAGATGTAAAATTACAAGGTAGGCATGATCCATGCGTTGGCATTCGTGGTAGTATTGTTTGTGAAAGTATTGTGGCATTGGTTATTGCAGATATGATTTTGTTAAACACAACTTCAAGGTTAGATTCTATAAAAAAGGTTTATAGTGATATTAAATAATGTAAGACTTAAACTTTTATAATGTTTTGACATTGAAATGTTGTAATATAAATTTGAATTTTTATATTTAAATTGATATATTATAGCGTTTGTTGATATTATAAAAGAAATTTTATAAAGCAAAAAATTAAAATATTTAAAAATTATAATACTATAGATATTTCATCTCCGATAATTATTGTTTATAAGTACTTATTTGCGAGTAATGAAAATATATCTATAAAAATATTTTATAGATTGTAAATACTGCTTGTCATTACATAATAGTAGTATGGCAAATGCAATCAAGATTAAAAACATTTATTTTCACAATAAAGCATTTCTTATATTCAAAAATCCATAAAGTTAGATATAATAGCACACTATTTAATCGAATTTTTGATTTAGCTATTTACTTAAAGTTGCTTTCTATAAACTAGTAAATTGGTAAATATTTGGAAGGATTCAAGTGATTTATTATTCTCTTTTTACTTATTCTCTTATGTGTGTTGCTTTTATATTTACCATGCTATCTTTTATTCATTTATATTGGGGCATATACATACAACCTATAATAAAGGCTATTGTTGGTATAATAATATTCTCTTGTTCATTCATACAATTTAATGATGTAAGTATTGCAATGCTTTTTTATGCAATACTTGATACACCAAGTTTTTTACTATTGCTTGTTTGCATATTTTCAGTTTTGAGAAGTTTTATCAATCAAATAGGTTTTGTCATAAGTTATAGGGGATTTTTATTTTTATTTGTATTGTGGTTAATATTTGGTCTCAATCTCTTTAGTAATTTTGATTTAATGTATGGTTCTACAAACTATAATGTATTGATAGCGTTTTTTTGCATAACGATTTCTTATTGTTTTGATAGAACATGCGGTTTTTTTATGTTTATATCCTTTGTGTTATGGTTATTTTTCTCAAGTTCATTGAATATTTACAATGCTATTATTGATAGTATTGTTGCTATATTTGGTTGCCTATTGCAAAGTATCCCTATGAGTAAAGATAATTTTCATATGGCTTTATTGAAACCAAAATCAAAATTTAGATAAAGGGTAAATATGCATGAATATTCAATTATATCCTCATTGATTGATATGTGCTTTCAGCATTTACAAGAAAATAATGCAAAAAAAGTTATAGAAATCACTATAAGTGTTGGAGAGCGTTCAAATATTGATAAAAATCTATTAATTAGTGCATTTGAGGTATTAAAAAGCGAATATAATGAATTATCTTGTACTAAAATTGCTATAATTACAGAGAATCTATTGCTAGAATGTAATGATTGTAAGCATACTTTCCATAGCCTTGATAATCCGATTTGCCCAAAATGCGATAAAAAAAATACCACAATTATAAAAGGTAGAGATATAAAACTTGAACGCATTGAGTTAGAAGCATAAAATATAAGGAGTAAAAATTGAAAGAAGATGAAAGAGAAGTGTTAGCACATATTATACAAAATATAGACGAGCAAGAAATTTTTATGGAGTTTGTAGCAAAGGCTGAAACCATTAAAGAAGCATGGCAGATTGCTAAAATATTTGAGAGTAAAAAAAAGGAATTCATAGAAAATATACAAGAATATGACACACTAATAAAAGACAAAGAAAATCAACTAAGTAAGCTTACAAAGGAAATTACAGAGGCAAATGAACTTTTAAAAGATGCCAATAATGAGCTTGAGGTAATAAAATTTCAATTGGAAGAAATGCAAAGCAAAGCACAATTTTATAAAAATAAAATTGCACAAGGAAAACAAATAAGAAATGATGAGTTTTTAGATATTGCTGATAATAAAATTTTTATTAAAGATGAAGCAGATTCTGATTTACTTGATTTTGAACACATTATTGCAGATTTTAAACCATTAAGTGTAGTTAGCGTACATGTTAAAAATGGTGCAACAGCAATGGCTAGAGTGGCACAGGTTATTTATCCACAAGAATTATATGAAGTTTATCAAAGAGCTGGTAAAAGACTTTTTCGATTAAAAGATAAAATAAATGAATTAAAATTAACAAATAAAAAATTAAGTATAGAATTAAGAGATTTATCAGAGGAAGATAACTTTAAAGAAAATATGCGTAATACAATAGATATAGAATCAAGTGAGTTGTATAAACAAGTTATACCAAACATAAAAACTCAGTCAAATGCAAAACAACAAGCAGAGAAAGCTTTTGAAATGCCATCTTTTGATATTAATTCCTCTGAACAAGCTGAGCGTATGGCAAGGATTGATAAAAAGAAAGAAAAAGTTGAAGAGATGTTAAGCCAATTAACAAATGTATTGCGTGAGGAAGGAATTAGCCCGCGTAATCAAGATGAATTATTTAACGATACATTTAATTTAGGAAAGCTTAAATAATGGCAGAAAAGATCAAGATATTTGTTAGTGCATTAGAACCTAGCTCAAATCTTCACTTAAACACACTACGCAAAAAATTACCATCAAATTATCTTTTAGTAGGTGTTTGTGATAATGATGTAGGAAATCCCATAATTTTACCTAGCGAGTTTTCTATCATGGGTTTTAGTGATGTTGCTAAAAAAATCTTGTTTTTTAAACATGCTATAAGTATTTTAGGTGAGGAAGCAATCAAATGCGATAAAATACTTCTTATGGATAGCTCATCATTTAATCTTAGACTAGCAAAACTTATCAAAAAGAAAAATCCTAATATACCTATAATGTATTATATATTACCGCAGGTTTGGGCTTGGAAAGCATGGCGTGCAAAAGAAATTGAATCTCTTTGTGATAAACTTGCTTGCATATGGCCCTTTGAATTGATTTATTATAAAAATAAAGCTAGGTATGTTGGACATCCATTGCTTGATATTTATAAAGATACGCAAAAAGATAGTAAAAAAGATTCTAATATATTTGTTTTTATGCCCGGCAGTAGAAAAAGTGAGATTAAAAAATTGATTAATGAATATAGAGTATTAGCTGCTATGCTTTTGCAAAAGTATCAAGATATAAAACTAAGAATCATAGTGCCGCCAAAATTTAAAGATACAAATTTTATGCTAAACTATGGAGATTTAAGCATGTTTGACATATACTATAATACGCAAGAGGGCTTAAATAATGCTAGTTTTGCATTTGTATGTGCGGGTACAGCAACACTTGAGGTAAGTTTGATGAAAATACCTTTTGTTCTTGTTTATCGTGCAAAACTTATTGATTATTGTATAGCTAGAATGTTTGTGCAATTAAATTTTATTGGGTTAGCAAATATTATTTATCAAGCTATGCTAAAAGATGAGGGTAAAGACATAAAAAAAGCTGGATTAGGTGATGACTATTTGCATGAGGAATTATTGCAAAGTGATTGTAATGCAAAAAAAATGTTAGAATCTTATGAAAACTTTGATTATAATAGGTATTTCAATGGTGTTGATAAATTGAGAAATTACTTAAAACATGGTAGTGCAGATAATGTAGCACAATGGCTAATTGAAAATAAATAAGTATATAATATAGGGGGTATAAATGCAAGGCACATTATTAAATAAAATAACTTTTAAAAACTACTTTTTTGCGTTGCTCTTTTTGTTATTTGCAATGCATAATTATATACTTGCACAAGAAAACAATGTAGTTATGCTTAAGTCATACATAGAAAAAGAATATAAAAAAATTTATCCAGAATTAATGATAGATAACATTTCTCTAGTAGCTCGTAATTCTTTAAATTTATATGATATTAAAATATTATCAAAGAATATAGTATCAACAAAAAGTGCTAATGGGTATTTAACAATCGCATATAAACAAGATAATAAAGTATTACAAGAATCAATAAGATATATAATAAGTGCTACAATAAGGCTTTATATGACAACAGAGCATATTAAAACAGGAAGTAATTTTACTGCAAGTAGCTTTACTGATAATATTAGGGATTTTTCTACTATCGCATTAGTGCCTGCTAGTAAGTATGAAATATTGCAATCTAGTGCAAAAATGTATATTCCCATTAATACAATTATATATAGAAACAAACTTGCAAAAAAGACTTTAATAACAAAGGATTCTGCGGTAAAAATCATATTTTTATCAGATGGAATTGAGGCTATATCTTTAGGAAAGGCTTTAGAAAATGGTGTTAGTGGTGATATAATTAAAGTTGAAAATGTTGAAAGTAAAAGAGTAATTAGTGGAGAAGTGATAAAAGAAGGTGTTGTTAGGATTAAATAGTATTAAAATTATTCAATATTAACGCACTTATTTTTTGCTAAAATATTACACATTTTATTATGAGGAAAACATGAATAAACAAATTAACATTTCAGAAATTACAGAAAAAGCAACTATAAGGTTTTACAAATCAAAAAAGTATGTTAGAAAAAGAGATATGCAACTTTTTTATAGATGCAAGTTTTTAAGTAAAGATGATATTGAATTTTTCGAGCAATTATCACTTATTCATATAAAAAATATAGTTCATGATTCCAAAATTGAGCAAAACTTTTATCATGTATTAGATAATTTTATTTTTGGTAATTATTTTAATAGAAATTTTTTTACTAGTTTTGAAATGATGAGAATCATTTTTTATCGCTTATCTTTATTGTCAAATAAGCTTTTTTTAAAAGATATAAAATACCACTTTAGAGGCATATTAAATGACAATATAGCAAAACTTAAGACATACAAAAAAGTTAAGAATGCGATATATTTTTTACAAACACTCCCAAATACACAAAGCGATATAGAATCATTCATCAATAAATGTATAGAAATTTGTTCTAATGATAAAATAGATACATTGATTATAAATCCTATGAATCTAATAATAACTCCGGAGTTAAAAAATAAGCAGCAAAACATACATGAATTATCTAAGAATCTAGCACAAATAATAAGCAATCTAAATGCAAAAACACTTGTTTTAGACAATGATTCAATGTTGATAGATGAGGTATTAGGAAGCGTTGAAATATGCGTTAATGCCGTTGCATATCATTTAGATATAACAATATCTCTACAAGGATACAATTTATTATCCCTAGAAAGTTTAGAAAAGATAGTTGCTTTAAGTAAAAAATTATCTAAAAATAAAAAGTCTAAATTATGTGTAAGACTAAAAGATTTAGATTTTTATTACGAATATACAAACTTTAAATGTTCTAGCAATCACCTATTAAATGCTAACTTTGCTAATCCATTAAATGCTACTAGTAATCTCATTGCATTGATATATAAATGTTATGAATATAAAGATTTTATTGTTTTTCATTTAGTTAGCACAAATTTTATATTAACTCAACTAATACAGCAATTAGATATGCCTATAAGATTTGAGGTTGAGGCAAATTTGCATTATCCGCTATATAAAGCAATGCAACAAACCAATATGTCTATAATTGCAACACAATATTATACTAACGATTTTATAAACACCTTTTCACTTAGATTAAAAGCTTCCAAAACGAATTTAAACTATGGTTTATTAAAATATATATCAATGTTGCAAAATAAACAAGAATGGGATAAAGAGCTTAATGCTTTTGAGCATAGTTTTCAATATATGCAAAAAAATTTAAAAACAGATATTTTGAAAGATAGCTCAATATTATTACAGCAAAAATCTTATAATTTTGAAACATTTGATTATGAGTTAAGAAAACCATTAAAGATAGGTAAAAAAAATATAGATTCTAAAGAAACTAAAAACGATAATGTAGCTTTTTTACATTTATTAGATGATATGCAATTTAGCATTTCAAATACCAATAAATTAGAGGATATATTATATCTGAACGCGCAAGATACACATAGATTAAGTATGCAGGGTATGAATAATACACCAAATGTATTTTCTCTGTATGAAGAAAAAGAGAAAGAAGCTCTGGAGCATGCTTATAAAAAACAAGATGAGATATTATCAAATAGAATCAATATTATAACATCTGCTATAGCAGTTTTAAAAGAAAATATAAATGGTATTTTTGCAACATTATGTGAAATATATCCGCATACACCAACATATATTTTTGAAGAACAAACTTATATGGTTATTGATGCTTTTAAGTATTATGCCTATGAGTACAAAAAGCTTTTAAAAGAGACTGATTCTGTATTATTAATGCCATTAGGAAATATTTTTGTGCATACAAAAAAGCTATTAATACATGAAATAGCCTCCATAATAGCAAGCAATGTTATGATAGGGAATGTAACTTTTTTAGAAGATTGTTTATTTTCTAGAATCTTTTATTATGTATTCAAGTCGATTTGTGAAACTTGCCCTTTTATATGTATAGCAGACATTGAATCTATGAAAGAAAAAAACATAATAGATTACGAAATAATATCAAAGCAAGACTTCATTAAACTAAACATTCAAAAAAATAGTAATTTTTTAGTTTGGGATAAGGGTGTTAGTGTTGTTTTTATTAGCTCTTTTTATGATATTCATGAGGCTTTTTTGCAAGTTCAAAACATGCGTTTGTGTGGGGATTTAAAAATATTGATTTATACTGATGACTACATATATGATTTAGCAAAGCAGATTTTTATACCCTTAAAAGTAGAATGTATATCATTAGCGAATTTGATTGCAAATTTACCAAATGATACTTCAAATTTTAGTTTATTTACCTACAATAAGTCAGAGATAAATTATGCAATAAATAAACTCAGGGTATCTATCAGTATAAATGCTTTGTATAAATCAAAGCTAGTATCTGGTTCTCAACGCACATTTTCACCGGGATATTTACAGCCATTTGGAAGCAAACTTTTATTGAATAAGCTTGTACAAACAAGCCCTAGCAGTGTTATAAGAAATAATAGTTTATATTCTGACATTATAAGCTGTTTTAATCCATTTTTAAGTGTTGATGAAATTGAATTTTTATATAATTTAAACCATAATTATAGTCAATTTTTAAACAATTTACAAAGAATAGCTAGCTTTGACAATATCTATGAGGTGAAAAAGGTTTATAGCTTGTATCTGCGTGTATATGAAAATGATGACTTTTTTCATGTATGTGTAATCATGCTTATTGCCTTTTTATTGCAAATTGAAACACAAATCAGTTTTGTAAAGGATTATTTCGCTAAGAATCCAAATATACATAAGAGATTGCAAGAAGAATTGAAGGAAAAACATATTGATAGTTTTACACTAATATTTGAAAATGAAGATGAATTTATCAAAAAAATAAATTCAGATAGCCTCATTAGAATCTTGCAAGATGAAAATGGCTTTTCTAACACTCAAACATATAAAGAATTAAAAAATATGGGTATCATCGCAGAATATTCCTTGCCAATTTTAAATAAAAATTTAGAGTTAGAAAGATATATATCAACGCAATATATACAAATAGAGCCAAATATATTTTTGCAAGCACATGTAGATAGTAAAAAATAGATTCTATAATGATTTGTAGTTATAGACTGCTAATTTATATTTTAATATTATATAAAATCAAATATCAATAAAGATGTTATATATATCATTCATTATAATTTTAATTCTCTTTATTTAGCATTCAAGTTATTTTAATATTTTTTGGATACAATATAGGTGATGCCTATATTTATGAGGTGGGCATAGCTAAAGTATGAATGCTTATAGCGTGAATTAGTTAAGGGGGTTGATTATGACAAAAATGTTGAAAAAAGTTGGATTAAGCATTGCATTAGCAAGTGCTTTTTGAGTAAGTGCAAATGCTATATGTGTGTCAGAGAATTATTGCATAAATTCTTATATTGGTGTAGGTGGATTCTATGAAAATGCAAATGGTAATGAAACAAAGATTACTAACTATGGAGGCTTTCTATCCATTGGTGGGTCTGATGTATTGTTCCATAGAGTGCAAGCTGGAATTGATATGAAGTTTGGCTATGGTAGCAATAACCTTAGTGGCACAAACCTTGCTAATTTAAATAGTGGCAGTATATTTTCAATTGATATAATGGGTAAATTAGGTGTGAATGTAGCGACACAAAATTCACCATTATTTATTAACCTTATTTTTGGTCCAGAATTGATTTTATCTAATAGTGGTATTGGTAGAAACTTGTATTATATTGGAGGTGGAATTGAAGGTAAATTAGCATTATCTGAAAAATTGAAGCTAACATATAGTGCTGGATATGGTTATATTGTGAATGCTATAGCTAGCGTTTATTCTTTAGGTGAAAATCATGTTGAATCAGCTTTAATAGGATACAACCAACTCTTTATGGCAAGTCTTGGGACACAAATAAAAGTGAGTGAGCATATAGACTTTTATCTAAAAGCCTTTGGTAAGTATTATGATTTAAATAATAGTAAAGAAGTGCAAGTAAATGGCAATGCTATAAGTATGCCATCTATTAAAACATGGCAGGCTGGATTAGAAGCTGGGATTAGCTTTTAGTAAGTTTTTATTCAAATAAATACGCTTTAAGTCTATATCGCATTAAGTGATAGACTTATTATAAAATAATTGCAGTGAGGTATGAATTAAGGGGGTTGATTATGACAAAAATGTTGAAAAAAGTTGGATTAAGCATTGCATTAGCAAGTACTTTTGGGGTAAGTGCAAATGCTATATGTCTATCAGAGAATTATTGCAGTGATGCATATATAGGGGTTGGTGGATTCTATGAAAATATAAATGGCACTGAATCATCAATAAAAAATGCTGGTGGTTTTATATCATTTGGGGCAAGTGGTATGTATTTTAATCGTATGCACTTGGAGCTGACTTTAAAGTAGGTTATGGTAGCAATAACCTTAATGGCACAAACCTTGCTAGCCTTAATAGCAATAATGAAAGTATATATATTGATATAGTAAATAAATTAGGATTTAATGTAGCAACACAACATTCACCATTGTTTATTAACTTGCTTTTTGGTGGAGGAGATTGGTTGTTTTCTAATAATGGCGTAGGTAAATTGCTAGTTTATTTTGGTATTGGAATTGAAGGTAGATTAGCATTATCTGAAAAATTGAAGCTAACATATAGTGCTGGATATGGTTATGTTATTGGAGGATATCTATTTGGTAATAGAGGTATTAAATCACGCACCAATGGTTCTAATCATGTCTTTATGGCAAGTCTTGGGACACAAATAAAAGTGAGTGAGCATATAGACTTTTATCTAAAAGCCTTTGGTAAGTATTATGATTTAAATAATAGTAAAGAAGTGCAAGTAAATAATAATAATATAAGTATGCCATCTACTAAAACATGGCATGCTGGATTAGAAGCTGGGATTGCTTTTTAAAGGATTGCAAACATTACATTATATTTTATGATAAATTTTGTTAAGCAAGTAGAATCTTATTTATAAAAATCGCTTTGTCTTTCAAATTGCTTTTGATTAAGTGCTTTTAAGCAAATATTTTAAAGGA
>JARHYT010000044.1 GCA_029264775.1 Helicobacter sp.
TATCATTTCTTTTATCTACATCAGCACCCCTCTCTAAAAGCATTTTTGCTACTTCAAAACTATTATTATATGCAGCAAGCATTAACAATGTGTTACCTTTATGATTTGCTATATTTACATTTAATCCAGCATTTAACATGATTTCTAATGATTCTTTATCATTTTGCCTTGCAAAATCAAAACTTTGTGCGACAAATTCTTCTAGCTTTTGTTCGTCTTCTGCATTCATAACCATTCCTTTCTTAGATTGCATTTGTAATCTATATAATATATCATTTGTTGTTATGTATTGTTAATATAAGTGATATTTTGATAATATTTTGCTCTTGCATTGAGTTAAAAGGGGGAATTTAATTATAAATTATAGTATATAATAAAAATAATCTTTATATAAAATCGCATTTAAAGCAAATTGTTATTTTTTGCTATAATTATAGTGATTATTAAATATTTTTTATTGCAATTTTAGAAAGAGGTTATATGAAAGTATATCATTTGTCGCATATAGATCTAGATGGCTATGGTTGCCAGTTTGTATCAAGGGAATTTTTCAAAAATATTACTTTTTACAATGCTAATTATGGTAGGGAAGTAATGGTAAGGTTAAACTCCATATTAAAGGATATTGAGTCTTATAAAACAAAGAATAGTGAAGTTACTATGTTGTTTGGTAAGCCAGTTAAGGTGGAGCAACAAACTAAGGTAGATAATCAAGTTAAGGAGAATTTTATAATCCTTATAACAGATTTAAATTTAACTTTAAATGAATCTAAATTTCTTAGCGAACAAGTAAAAGAATTGAAAATGTCAAATGTTGATGTCGAGATTGTTTTGCTTGATCATCATGCAACAGGTGAAGATAGTGCTAACATGTATGCTTGGTATTATCTTGATATTAGTAGATGTGCTACAAAGATTACCTATGAATATTTATTGGATAGATTTGGTTTAGATGATGAGATTCAAAAATGGTTGAAACCTATGGTTGAAATGATTAATTCTGTTGATATATGGCAGGAAGATGGCTTTGGTTTTGAGTTTGGCAAAGTTGCTATGAGTTTAATAGCTGCTAGTAATGAATTTAATCGTTTTATGTTTGATGATGAAAATAGGGAATATAAATTAAAGTTGCTTCAGCATGCTAGAGAATTTTTAGTTGATTATGATGAAAGCAAACGAGGTGGATTAATCGATGGAAAAGCCTTTGATGAAGTCGCATTTGATAATGAAGTATTTTTTATTAAAAAAGAGATTTTAGGCGGCAATAAAGATAGTGAAACTATGGATAATATCATATCAAGAGCTCAAGTTAGATTATTAGAGACTAAAAAAGAGCAATGTAAAGTATATTATGAAGATAAAGTTGGTTTTTTGAGTTATTGTATGGGTGGTATATCTGTTGTTGCAAATAAGTTTTTACAAGATAATCAAGAATTTGATTTTTATATGGATGTAAGTAATAGAGGCAATGTAAGTATGCGTTCAAATGGCAATTGTGATGTTAGTGCGTTAAGTCAAGTATGTTTCAATGGTGGTGGGCATAAGAATGCTAGTGGAGGTCGCATTGATAGTTTTAAAGAAAGCTTTATGTATGATGATATTAAAAATCAAGTTCAAGGACATTTGCAAATGTCTGATGAATGGGATTTATAATAAAAATAGGTTAATTAAATGATTATTGATACACATATACACCTTGATTCTAGTGAATTTCAGCATGATTTAAGTGAAGTTATACAAAGAGCTAAAGATTCTAATATAGAATCAATGCTTATACCCGGTGCGTCTCTCTATTCATTACAAAATGCTATTGATATAGCAAATAATAATGAATGTATTTACTATGCTGTTGGGATTCATCCATATCATATTGATGAAATAACAATTGATAATACAGATAAGTCATTCGTATTTAATGAAATGGTATTGCAAAGTGTGAAAGAAAGTATATTATTAAAATGTAGGGCAATAGGTGAATGTGGGCTTGATTATTATAGACTAGATAAAGATTTTAGTAAAGAAATACACAAGCAGATTGAATGTTTTAAAATGCAAATTGAATTGGCTATAAAATATGATTTACCATTGATATTACATGTAAGAGATTCTGTAAATGATTATGAAGCAAGCAAGGAAGTAGCAAATATACTAAATTATTATATAAAAAATGGTAAAAATTTGCGTGGTGTATTCCATTGCTACAATGCTTGTGATATTTTGCTTGAATTTTGTGAAACTTTTTATTATGGCATAGGCGGTATTGTTACATTTAAGAATGCTAATAACTTAGTGAATATACTACCTAAGATACCATTAGATAGATTGCTATTAGAAACAGATGCCCCATACCTAGCCCCAGTCCCACATCGTGGCAAACGCAATGAGTCTAGTTTATTGCCACATGTTGTATATAAAATATCTGAAATATTAGGTATTGGCACACAAGAATTAGAGGCTATTACTACTAGTAATGCAAAAAGGCTTTTTAGCTTGTAAATATTATATAATTTATAGAATAATGCTTTATATCTAAATCTATATTCATTGCATACTTAATTTGCTTTTAAATTGCGTTGTTTATTATTAAACTAAATTAAGTTTTTTACCAATAGCATATTGTTGTGGTAATCATAAATTTAAATGTATTATGGTTTTTTAATTATTAAAAATGTGTGGGATAACAATTATTTATCGTGAAATATAAGCCCAAATATCTAGTATCCATAGCTTTATTAACTCCTAATGATACATGTTTAAATTATAACAATCACTTAACTTTATAAATTAATGTTGTTTATGGTTTGTAATTAGGTTTTATAGAGTTAATAAAAGTATATAAATCTTATCATAAAGATTGTAATTTGCAGGTAATGTTTATATGCTTTTAATGAATTTATCTGCTATAGCATTTATATCAAATGGTGGCTTAAGTGTAATTATATTGCTAAATTGTGTCCTATTAAAAGTGCTTTGCCTTTTTGCTAATTGCTTTGTATGTGTTGCAATGAGTAATTCTATAGAATCTAAATTAATTTTATCTTGCAATGCCATTAAGCATTCCTTTAAGCCTATTGATTTAAATGGTTGTATATTATCTCCATATTTTTGCAAAATGATTTTAGCTTCATCTAAAATACCCATGTCAATCATTTGCTTTGTCCGTTTGTCAATGTTATTTCTTAATTCATCTCTATTGATTTCTATATTAAAAATTTTTATTGGCAGTGTAAATGGTGTTGGTGGATTTTCTATAAAAAATTTAGTTGGTGGCATGTTTGTTTGTATGTATATTTCAATACCTTTTTGAATCCTATAAATATCATTTTGTGATATTTTATTAGCATATTCACTATCTATATTTTTTATAAATTCATATTGATATTTGATTTCTTTTTGTTTTAAGTCTAAAAATAATTTATTTTTACTGATATCTTGATTTGGTAGCTTACTTAATCCTTGTATAATTGCTTTGAGATAGAAGCTACTGCCACCAACAATAAGTAGATTTTTATTTTTTATCTTACAAATTTCTATGCTTTCATTGAGTAGATTTAAAAAGGTATTAGCATTTACATTATCATTTGGATTTATAATATTAATTGCAAAATGTCTTATAGTATTTAATTCCTCTTTGCTTGGTTTTGCCGATGCAATGTCTATTTCTTTATATATGCTAAGAGAATCTATTGAGAATATATACGCATTTAGTAATGGTGCAAGTTGCAGGGATAGAGAGCTTTTGCCACTGCAAGTAGCACCAATTATTGCAAATAATTTTGGTTGGTATGTATCCATTGCTTAATTTATCAATGTATTGAGCATGACTTCTTGTCGCCAAAACCACATGCTTTTTTGAAATAAGAATTTGATAGTCCTCTATCAGTTCGCACACCAACACCTTCATAATACATTGTGCCTATATTATAGCATGCACTTGCATGACCCATGTTGCAAGATTTTGTATAAAGCCCTAGTGCTTTTGGATAATCAACACTTACTCCATCACCTTTGTTATACATAATGCCAAGACTATAGCAAGCTTTTATATGGTGCATATCACATGCTTTTGTGTATAGTCTTATTGCTTCTTTATAGTCTTGTTCTACGCCATATCCATAGTCAAATAAGATTCCAAGATTATAGCATGCACCAGCCTTATTATCGCCACATACTTTTGTAAAAAATTCTCTTGCTTTGTCATAATCTCTTGGTATGCCTTCTCCCTTAGCATACATAACACCTAAATTATCGCATGCGTCATCGTGATCATATTCACATGCCTTTGCATATAATTCAGAGGCTTTGTTGTAATCTTTATCCCCACCTTTACCATAAAAATATAGATTCCCTAAGCTATAGCAACCTTCTGCTTTTTTTCCATCACATGCTTGTTTGTATAAATCTCTAGCTTTTTGCTCATTTTTATCCACTCCCTTGCCCTGTAAATATAGATATGCCAAATTCAAGCATGCTGAAGCATGTTCCGCGTTGCAAGATTGAGTATATAGCTCTAATGCCTGCCTATAATCCTGTGAAACACCTTGCCCCTCTTGATATAATACACCTAGATTATAACACGCATTTACTTCTTTTGAATTGCATGCCTTACGCCAATATTTTTGTGCTTTTGCATAATCTTGAGGAACACCATCTGCTACATAATAAATATCTCCAAGTATAGAACATGCTGTCATATTTCCCTTATTGCAATGCTTTACTATGCCTGATATATCAGAAGATAAACTGAATTGTAAAATCAAAGTAAATATAATAAATATTTTTTTCATTGTTTTTCCTACAAAGATTCTAAATTAATTTGCATATACATAAGATATAAACAATTAACTAAAACACTAATAAAAGATGTATAATACCATAAATTAAAAACATTGAAGTTAAAAATGGCAAAAATAAAGGTATATTAGAATATGGGGAATGATAATGCTAATAACATACACAAGAGGTTAAAAAAGATTATAGGGCAGCTTAATGCAATTGATAAAATGATTGATGATGAAGTGCCTTGCGTTGATTTGTTGATACAGATTAATGCAGCTAAGAGTGCTTTGCATAAAGTTGGACAAGTTGTTTTAGAAGGACATATAAATCATTGCATGAAAGATACAATCATACATGGTGATATAGATAAAAGTCTCAGCGAGTTGGCAAAAGCTATAGAGCATTTTTCAAGAATGTCCTAGTATTGCTATATTGTTTGCATGATTGACTTAGATAGTTAAAAACTTGTTAAAATTTTGTTTTAGAACGCTTTATAGGAGATTTTATGGATATTGTAGCTAATTTTTTTAATGTTTTTTATAATGAATCGCTTCCTACACCAATCTTTGATATAGATGATTACATTATACAATCTATGCCTAATGAATTTGTGGTATTGTTTTTATCTGTGAATGAAAACAATATAGATTTGTATTCAAAGAGTGAAAGTTTTGTAAAACTTTATAGTTATTTTGTAGAAGTAGAAAGCAATCCTATAAATCTAGATTCTATAAAGACTATTCAATATCACATTTTGCGTTTAGTTAAAATATTAAATGCTAAAGAGTTAAAGCCTCATGTGCTAAGATTAAATACATCAGAGATTATCAGTAATCAACATGCTAGAAATCTTACAAATTTCTTTATGCAAAGTTCTTTTCAGATACAAAAGGCTAGTAACACAGAACAAAAGGAAGTCAATCTAAAATCTTTAGTAGAGGAATTAGATGATATATTAAAAAGACTTTATGAGCTTAAGTTGCAAGAATCTATATATGTTAAGCTAAGAAAGATTTGCGAAAATATACAAAATCATAAATTTTCTATAGGGATTACAGGTGTTTTAAGTGCAGGTAAAAGTACATTTCTAAATGCCCTCTTAGGCAAAGAGGTATTAGGTAGCTCAACAATACCAGAGACAGCAAATTTAACAATACTAAGATATGATACAAGGGAACATGCAAGGGTACATTTTTGGAATACTAGTCAATGGGAAGAGCTTAGAAAAGCAGGGCAGTATGATAAAAGTTTGCAAGCATTTGTAAAAGATAGCGAATCTATATTTGGCGATAAGCTACATAGTTTTATAACTAATGAAACCAAAACAGAAGAAATAGATATTAATCAGCTTGATTGCTATACTTCCGCAAATCATGAAAGTAAGATGTGTAATCTTGTAAAGGAAGTAGAGCTTTTTACAAATTTAAAATTTTTACAAAATGGTGTAGAGATTGTGGATACTCCGGGGCTTGATGATCCGATTACAAAAAGAGAAGAAATTACAAGAAGTTATATAGAAGATTGTGATTTGTTAATACATGTTATGAATGCTAGTTGCGTTGCTACACAAGTTGATATAGATTTTATATTAGAATCTTTGTTAGAAAATAACATATCAAGACTCTTAGTAGTTCTTACGCGTATTGATTTAATTAGTCAAAGGGATTTAGAACAATCACTTGAATATACAAAGACAAGTTTAGTAGCACAATTAAAAAAAGCACATTATGATGGTGATATAGATTCCATAATTGACAGAATCGATTTTATACCTACTGCTAGTTTTTTAGCTCTTTTGCATAAAACAGGTAGGGAGCAAGAAGCACTTGACAAGGGCTTTACATTAGATAAAACAGGCATTATTAATGTTGAACAATATCTTGATAAAATGCTTATTGGTGAAAATAGTCTTAAGCAAAAGGATATTTTATATCTTGCTTATAGAGGATTTTTAAAAATCATGGAATCTGTTAGAGATGATATGTATTTGCAATCTAAGATATTAAATTCTTCAGAACAAGATTTAGAAAAAATGATAGATGAGTTAAAAGAAGAGAATGATAATTTATTATCCCAACTTGATTTAAAGAATCAAGAATTAGATTCTAAGAAAAATGAATTGCAAGATTTCTTACTTTCATTGCAAAATTTTGTTAATAAGAGCTTGAAGAGTGAGCAAGATAGATTAAAAGGTAGAATTTTTGATGAAGCAATTTATGAATACGCAAAGGGTAATACACCAAGCCAACAACGAATTATAGAAATATTAGAATCTGGTTTTAGTGATTGTTTTAGTGATTTGAGTAGAGACTACAAATATAGACTTTCAAGAAAAGTAGCACAAATCTTACTTGATGAATTTGATATAAAACAACCTCATATTGTTTTTCATGCACCAAAAGAACAAATTGCAAAAAGTCTAGGCATATTAGTAGATTCTATACCGCATTTAGTATCCTCACATTCTAAAGGTAAGGAACATGAATTATCAATTAAGCTTGATTCTAAGTTTCAAGAATCTTTTAAAATTTTTGGTGATGTAATTTCACACAAAAATAAAGAGATAGAAGATAAATTTTTGGAATATTTTTCTAAAATATCTGATTTACAAAGTAATGTGTTAAAAGAACAGATAGCTAAGAAGGAAGAAATACTAAACAATACAATAGAGCAAAGAAAGAATATATATACACAAGAGATGCGAGATTCTATAGCTAATAAACAAAAGGAGATTAATGAAGTATTGCGTGAATTGTCTTATATAACGCAGGTATTAAAATAATGGCTTATTGTAGAGAAAAATTAGAATCCTTTTTAAATACGCAATATGAAAAATTTAACGCACAAGAATATTTGCAATCCTATCCAGATCCATTGATAGTTGCACATAAATATAGAGATTTTGAAGCATTTGATGAATTAGCTTTAATTTGTGCCTTATATGCTTATGGTAATGCTAAGTTAATTGTAAAGAATCTTTTATCTATGCCCTTTAATTTGCTTTTAGATTCTAAATATTTACAGAGTTGCGATGTTGATACTTTTCCATATTATCGCTTTCAAACAAGGCAGGACACACAAATATGTTTCCTTGTTATGTTGCATTTAATAAAAAATGGTGGAGTTAAAAATATTTTTTTAGAATCTTATCTGAAACATGATAATGTTTTAGATGGTATTAGAAAGATTCAAGATATTGCGATGGATTATGTAAGGTCAAATAATTTAAGTAGCAATGGAATTAATTTTTTATTTGGTGATTCAAAAAATAGGCAAGCACCATTAAAAAGATATAATATGTTTTTGCGTTGGATGGTAAGAAGTGATAATCTTGATTTTGGCTTATGGAGTGAAGTTAAAAAGAATACTCTGCTTTTACCGCTTGATACGCATACTTTTAAGATTTCAAAACAATTAGGATTATGCACAATAAAATCATATAGCTTAAAAGCTGTATTAGAGATTACTAAGAATTTAAAAGAGTTTGATTCTGTTGATCCTATTAAATATGATTTTGCTCTTTATAGAATTGGACAATTAAATTTGCTTGATAAATTTTATAATGAATAGTTTCTTATTTTATTGAATCCATTGCAATTAAATCTTACATGTTGTTTCATATAATTTAAAGTTTTTGGTTTATATATTCTATTAAACAATAATTTTCATTATAGTAGCAATTGTTTGCATACTTATACACAAATATTTATTATCTATAGAGTTAGCACATGAATGTCTATAATAATATATAAGTTTTATAAGTGATAATTTGAATGTAATATTTACATAATACCTATATAATTATATGAAGCCTTAGAGCATATTTTTTTGAAAGGATTATTATGAAAAAAGTCTTATTGTGTGTTGTTTTAAGTGGTTCTCTTTCTATTTTATGTTTAAATGCAGAAACATATAAAGTAGATAGTACCCATTCATCTGTTGGTTTTACTATAGCCCACATGGTTGTTTCTAATGTTGATGGTAATTTTTCTAAGTTTAGTGGAAAGGTGGATATTGATAAAAAATCAAAGACACTTAGAAGTATTGAGGGTGATATAGAGATTTTATCGCTGAGTACTAGAAATGAGGAAAGAGATGGACATTTGTTTGCTGAAGATTACTTTGATGCAAAGAATTATCCAAAAGGAGTTTTGAAATCTACAAAGATAATCAAGAAAAAGCAAGGTTTTATGATAGAGGCTGATTTAACATTGAAAGGTGTAACAAAAAAAGTTATTTTTGATGGTGAATTAAGAGGACCAGCACAAAATCCTATGATAAAAAAGGAGATTTTTGGGCTTTCATTGAATGCTACAATAAATCGCAAAGATTTCAATATAGGCAAAGATACTTCGGGTGCAACAATGGGAGAAGATGTAAAAATTTCTATTAATTTAGAGTTAGTTCCAGAATAATAGCTCCTATAAAGTAGCTTGGCATACTTATTTTAGTTTGCTATATCATATCTCCAATAATTTATGTTTATTAGTAAAATAGCTGATAATCTAGTTTGTAGGGGATTATGATTTTTTCATGTATTCTCAAAGTTTGCTTATATTGAAAGTTTATATCTTTATTTTGTAGTTTTGTATCTTTTAACATAATGAATAATAATAAATATTGCTTAAAAAATTAGTAAAAATTAATTTATTTATGCTAACCTTATAATATCTAGTAAAATTAATTGTTAAAATTAGAATATGAGGTTTATTGTTATGGATTTTGAACAAAGATTAAAAGCAAAGAAGCTTAAAGTAACTCCGCAAAGGATGGCAATTTTAAAAGAAATTGAAGCTTATGGACATATTTGTATTGAAGAATTGTATGAGAAAATAAGAATACGACATCCATCTACATCGTTGGCTACAGTTTATAAAAATATCGCAATTTTATGTGATTCTGGTGTTTTATCTGAGGTAAAAATACCTGGTCATAAACAGAGATATGAGATTAATCAAAGCGGTCATATACATGTTATGTGTGAAAAATGCGGGGCGCTTGAAGATTTACATATAGATTTTTCAGATTTTAAACATAATTGCATAAATGCAAGTGGTTATGATTTGAGTGGTTTGTCTGCAGTGTTTTCTGGGGTTTGTCCTAAATGTGGTAGTGCAAGTAAGAAAGCTATAGATAGTTTAGATAGAAACATTACAGAAAGTGAGGCAATGATTTGCTGATTTATTAATCAAGATAGGAGATGTTTAGGTGGTAAAGCAGATTCAAATTTTTTCAGCTGATTGTATGGAAGAGTTACAAAAAAGTATCAATAAGTTTTGTGTTGATTTTTTCCCAGAAGAGATAATATCCATAAAGATAAATGCTATTGAATTGCAAGGTAGTATCAAATGGGTGGGTTGTATAGTTTTTAATAAAACTGGGTATTAGCTCATCTATATAGAGGTAATTATTTCATGAATGACAGATTAATTGTTGTTAGAGTTGATGGTGGGTTTTGTAGTCAATTAGCTTTTTATGCCCTTGCTAAAGAATTAGAAGAATATGTGAATAATAATGGGGGGGGGGGGATTATAAAGCTAGATTTAACTTGGTTTGAAATCCATGGCAAGGATATGTATGGTAATTTTGATAGGTCATATGTATTGCATAAAGCCTTTCCTAATATATGTCATTATGCCAAGGCTAGTCAAGAAGATATATTGATGTGCAAGGAAGGTATGGAGATAGATTATAAGCCAAATTATTTTTCCTTTCCATTATACATAAGCAGTTATCCGGAGTGCATGGAATCTTTATTTAAATATAGGCAGTTCTTTATAGATAATTTTTGTCCGGTAGATTTGGATTCCATAAAGGATTATATTGATGAAATAGAGCAAACTAACTCTTGTGCGATACATGTTAGAAGAGGAGATTTATCAAATTATTGTGCTTCATATGGATATCCACCTAGTTATGAGTATTTTTCTAAGGCTATTGAGATAATAAAATCTTTGCATAGCGATACCATATTTTATTTTTTTTCTGATGAACCAGATTGGGTGCTACATGAGTTAATTCCAAATATACAAAATATTGAATACAAAATTTATGACAGAAATGATTCAAGTAAGGGTTATTTAGATGTTTATGCTATAAGTAAATGTAAGAATATAATAGCATCTCAAGGCTCTATTGGTTATTTTGCAAAAATTCTATCAAGAAATGATAATCAAACTCTGATAATGCCTAATACATGTGGATTATATCCTAGAGTTTTAAATAACATCATAGCAATTAATCATGGTATAACTATGGATAAATGCGAGCAAGATGTTAATGAGCATAAAAATCTATCATTGCGATACAGATTATATATAAAAGTTTTTAATCACCTTAAAATAAAACTACAGAACAAGAATATAATTTAATATTATTGGTAATTTTTATATTAGTGAATATTTTAAAGACAATAAAAAAGCTTGATTTTATATGTAGATAAACATAGGTTAAGATTATGGCTTATTGATGATTGTGTATAAATTATGAATTTTTTACTACTTGTTGCAATTTACTTAAAACTTAAATAGAGTCTATACAAATAATATTAAGCCAAATACTATTTTATTTGAACTCAATTTGAATATAATTGTAAGGCTTAAACTATGTGGATATGTTAAGGAGAATATGCCGAATTACTTTGGCAAAAATACAATAGATGTGGAATTTACACAATGTCTTGTATTTTTATTTGTGAATCCTTCTCCCAAAAATACATGTCCCAAATGTGCATTGCAATTGTTGCACACTATCTCAGTTCTTATACCATCTTTATCAGGTATTCTTTTTACATTATCTTGTATTTCACAATCAAAGCTTGCCCAACCGCAATGCCCTTTAAATTTTGATTCTGATGAAAACAGGGGCGTATTGCATAGTTTGCAAACATAGATTCCATTTTCAAAAAAATCATTGTACTTACCACTAAATGGTGGTTCTGTTCCTTTATCAATTATAATATTTTTCTCAAATGGGCTTAAATCTTTAATATCCATATAGTATCCTTATTCGGGTGTATTAACCTTTTCATCATCTATTGTAAAATCTAAAAATTCTGATTTAAATCCATGATTAGCTATACTATTATAGTGTTGTGCTGCAGCATTATAGTTTTCTGCCTCTTGATATAATACGCCTAATGCAAATTTACTTTCATAATTTATGCTAGAATCCATTTTAGATAATTGTAAAAGCAAGCTAGCAGCATTCTTATGTCCCGCTCCTATAGCAGCAACAGCTCCCATATATCTAGTGTTGGTATCATCTTCTTTGAGACCATTAATCAATCTATCATATATTGTGTAGCTTTCCTCGAAATTTTGTTGATATATATTTAACAAACCTAATGCTTGTAATAAGCCATTTGGATTTTTTGTTTGAGTGCTTAATTTGTAATTCAATAATTGTTTTTGTCTATCAAGGTTACCAGTTATAAAACCTACATAAATATATAATTCTCTTGCTAGATTAGGTCCATAAAATACATTATCCAAATTCATTTTATCTTCTCTAAATAGGTATTGTAAGTTAAGCGAAGAGTTTTTTACATTTGTGCCATAATTTTTTGCTAAGTCAAGCAATATATTTGATACTATATCGTTTGGTTGATAGCTTTTTAGTCGCTTAAAACCTTCTATTATGTTGTTTATATCTTTTTGGTGCATAGCACTTATTGATTGAAATGCTAAGGACATTGCTCTTTTGTCATCTGTATCTGGTATATAGGTACTCACTTTTCTTGGATCATTAGCCCACTCTTTTAATTTAATGTAAAATGTCAATTGATCCTGTGGCATTTTGCTCTCTGCTATACTTTGTGCTACATTTAGATTTAGTGTGCTAACATCCCTATAAATAAGCCTGCCTACAATTATAGCAAACACACCAGATTGTATATCTGTCATATCTAGGTGATAGGAGCGTAAGAAATGTTTATAGGCATTTGCAAAGTCTCCTACTTGTGCATAAATTAATCCCGCGTTGTAATGTAATACAGCGTGATTGGGATTTTCTGCTACATCATTTTTTATTGTTTCTAATGCCCCTCTTAAATCATTCTGATTAATCATTTTTAGTGATTGTGCTATGCTTAAATTTATGTTTGATATTGTCGCACCTTTTATTAAGATTGCATGACTTTCCTCAAGATTTCCAAGGTTTATTTTAGAATCTAAAACTCCATCAGAAATAATATTTAATGCTTCATTTACATTAAAAACTCTATATGGCGCATAATAGAATAATATTTTGCTTGTCATTAGATTTGAATGTTCAAAACTTCTATCCCAAAATTCATTTTGTGCAAGTTGCACATTAAATACGCTAGGAGACACTCTAGCTTTTATTGGATATGGATTTGCTATATTTAAATCTTTTTTAGCAGCAGCAAATTCATCAATTATTTTAGCCGATTCTATAAAATCACCTAATTTCAAGCTTATAATTTGCATAGTCATTTTCGCATGCCAATCATCTGGATACTGCATCAGATAGTTATGTATATGTCCTCTTGCGGCATTTAAACTTCCTTGTCTTGCTAAAAGTTGTCCCAAAGCTAATTCATCTTGTTTTTCTGCCACCGCTTTTAGATTATCATATGCTTGAACATTATCGTTAAATAGTGTATATAGTTTTGCTGCTAATCTTTTTGTATCTTTATCAAAACTTGAATTAGTATTATGATTAAGTGGTGATAATGCCTCAAAATATTGTCCTTGATAATATTGATTTAGGGCATAAGAGTATGCGTATGGAGGTAAATTGCTTATTTGGTTTGCATAGGTATTTGCTATGTTTATGTAATATTGATATTTATCCATATCTCCCAATCTAAATGCACTTACTGCTGCATTGATTGCACTTAATGCTACATCTTCACCTGCTGAAATAGCTTTATCGTAGTATTCAATACTTTTTTCGTAATCTTTTGATTTTGCATTAATTACGCCTAGGTTGTAATTTGCTATTGCTTTTGCATATGTTGCTATTTGGTTAAATAACATTAAAGCTTCTTGTTTATCACCTGTTTTATATAGTATGTTTGCTTTTTGTATCATATTTTCAAGATTCTTATTATCTACCACCGGTGGTTTGGAGGTAATATTTGAAATTGTTGGCAATACAACATCACCTTGCATAATATTTCCTTCGCTATTTTGCATCATGTTGTTATCTGCATTGGGGTTTCCCTGCATATTTCCTTGCATTTGCTGTGATTGTATAGCTTCACTTTGTTCATCAAGCTCATCTTGTTTTGGTTTAAATGCAGTTATTAATAACATGACAACAATAAATACAAATAGCAACAACAATACAACTAGTAAGATTCTACGCATTCTTACACTTAATTTTTCATTAATATTTCTTATTATTGGAATATCTTTAGCATTATCTTTTGCAAAGTTTTCTAATGGTGTAAATAGTGCCATAATGCCACTTAATTTGCCTTTAGCTTTATTTGTACCCTCTTTATTATTACCACCTTCTTGTGTTGCTAAGTCCTCAGCGGACAAATCATCTTGTGGTTTTTGTTCTTCTGCCATCTAAATTTCCTATGCTTAATTTAATTTTTTATTATTTATTGCAAGTATTTATGCAATACCTTTGGTATCTCAATACTGCCATCAGATTTCTGAAAGTTCTCCATTATCGCAACTAATGTTCTACCTACTGCAAGGCTTGAACCATTCAATGTGTGTGCTAATATATTTTTACCATTATTTTTATATCTTATCTTTGCTCTTCTTGCTTGAAAATCCCAGCAATTTGAAACAGAGCTAATCTCTCTATAGCAATTTTGACCGGGCAACCAAACCTCTAGATCAACCGTATTGCACGCAGAAAATCCAATATCGCCACTACAAAGTTGCACAAGCCTATGAGGAAGTTCTAAGGATTCTAAAAGCTTTGAAGCGTTATCAATCATTTTTTGTTGCATTGCATTGCTATCTTCTACCTTTGTGATTGCAACAAGCTCTACTTTATCAAATTGATGTTGTCTTATAATACCCCTTGTATCTCTTCCTGCACTACCTGCTTCTTTTCTAAAACAAGGCGTATATGCTGTAAGCATAATAGGCAATTCTTTATCTTGTAAAATTGTGTCTTGATATAGATTTGTTAATGCTATCTCTGAAGTGGATATTAAATATAATTCATGTCCCTTTTCATTTTCGTCATCATAGTATGAGTTTTCTATCTTAAACATATCATCTGCAAATTTTGGTAATTGCCCTGTTCCAATCATAGCTCTATCATTTACAATTACTGGCACACTACATATTTCAAATCCATTTTTGTAATTAAAATCAAGCATATAGGATATTAATGCTTGATTGATTCTAGCACCTTGCCCCCTTAAGACAGAGAATCTACTCTTTGATAGTTTGACACCCGCTTCAAAGTCAATCCATTTATTTTGCTCTGCTAACTCCCAATGTTCTTTTGGTTTGAAATCAAATGTCTTTGGATTCAATACTTTTTTTATTTCTACATTATCATTTTCATCTTTTCCAAAAGGAGTTTTTTCATGTAATAAATTTGGAATCTGTAAAAGCAAGGTGTGTAGCTCTTTTTCTATTTTATTTATATTTTGTGTTGCCTTTTGAATTTCTTTTTTTATATCATCTAGCTTATCTTTATTTTCTTGTAATGCTTTAGAATCTGCTTTACTTTTCATTAGGTAACCATATTCTTTTGAAAGCTTATTTTGTTCAGCCTGCATATTTTCTGTAGAAGTTTTTTGTTGTTTGAAATTATTTGCATTTTCTTTCAACATTTCTAGTAAAGCGTTATCTATACCTCTACTAGAGAGATTATTTGCAACAAATTCAAAATTATTAATTAACATTTTCACATCAATCATTTATAAATCACCTTTAAAGTATATATCAAAGTAGTATAAGATACATAATTATAACAAAAACACTAAAAAAAGTCGTGATAAAAACATTTTTTTGTTAAAATAACAATAAAAAAAGGAGTGTTATTTTGATTAGTAATATTGATAAAACAACTTCGTTACACCTTAATAATGAGGCACAATTCCTTTGTTTTACTTTGGAAGATGCAGAGAACGAACAAGATGTTCAGCTTTATGCTATGAATGTTTTTAAAATTAGAGAAATCATTTATTATGATGGAGAATTAACAGAAACTGCTGGAGAAAATGAAGGTGTTGTGCTTGGTTTTTTGACGGTTAGAGGCGAGAGCATACCATTAGTTGATATGCGTAGGTGGCTTTATTATAATGCTTCAACACCAAAAAGGGATTTAAAAGAATATTCTATTGAAAGTAATAAGAATTTGGTTATTCTGTGTAATTTCTCTCAATGTACCGTTGGGTTGAAGATTCTTAGTGTTAAAAGAATTATTCAAAGAAGTTGGGACTCTGTGATAGTTGGTAGCGAATATGGTTTTGATGGTAGCAACAAGATTACAGCTACGACAAAATTTGATGATGGTGCGGTAGTTCAAATTATGGATGTAGAAAGAATGGTATCTGATGCATTCCCTAACTCTGATGCTTCTCATGAGCTTGAATTGGAAAGTTTAAATGTTATTAATAGTGATAAAATTGTACTTTTGGCAGAGGATTCAAAACCTGCACAAAAATCACTTCAGATGATAATGGAAAAATTGCAACTAAAATATTTTACATTCCCAAATGGAAAGGCATTGCTTGAGTATTTGTATAGTCCGGGTGTCGCACCAACTGTTGGTGCCATTATTACAGATCTTGAAATGCCACTTATTTCTGGTTTTGAGGTTTTAAAGCATATTAGAGATAACGAGGCAACAAAGCATATGCCTGTGATTGTTAATTCCTCCATGAGTAATGATTCTAATATAGAAAAGGCACAAAGTCTTAAAGCTAGTGCGTTCATTACGAAGTCAAATCCTATCGAAATAGAAGATGCTTTAAGGGAGGCATTGGAAATATAACAAAATAAATTCTCAATTATCCATAATCATTAATTTATAAAAATATATTATTGAGGAATAAAATTTGCTACTACCTAGCATAGTAATTATAAATGGAGCTGTATTATGGAAATTAAAGAGAGTATTGAATTACCAAAAATATCATTGGAGAAGATACAAGCTGCAAAGGATGGAGATTCATTAAAATTTGCGGGTATTAAAAATGAGTTTAAACTAATAGGCAAGATCCCATCAAAAGATACAGTAGAAACATATGATACCACTCAATATTCATCTCAAATTAGTGATATGTATTCTAGCTTAAAGGCATTGCAGATAGCTAAGAAAAGTTTAAGTGATACGCAAAGCATAGTGAAGGATATAAAAAGCAATTATAAAACAGAAAAGAATGATGCATGGGCTCCAATAGATGATACAATGCTACAACAAAGATATAATGCAGTGCAGCAAATAAAAGATGTTTTAGCAAATGCTAAGTATAATCACAAAAATGTGTTCATCATGGATTATTCAAAGTATGGTGTAACTTTAAACCTAGAAAGAAAGGATTTAAATAGTCTTAATTTAAGAGACGAACATTCAATAAATATATTTTCTGATAATATAAATAAACTTAGTCAGCAAATAGAAGATGGGATAAGAGGTATTCAAGACAAGATAGATAAGATCGAACAAGGTCGTTGGCTATCTATGGAAAAATTAAGTAATGTTAAAATAACAGCAAAAGATGTGAATTCAACTTTAAAGGCTAGTAATGAAACGCCAACTCTTGCGACTTTGTTAGCACAGGTTGCACAACCACAGGAAAGTTCAGCGACAAATGCAAATGAAATTATCACAAATAATGTTGGAGTAAGCAAGAAAGCTCAAAATGATAGTGTAGATAATGATTCTAAATCTGCTATATCAGGTCAAGAACAAATTGAAGCACAAGAAGTGAGCGGTGATACGAAGGATATTTCTCCTAGTTCGTTAGAATCAAAAGACGATAAAGTAAAGATATCTAAATCAAATACAGATACAAAAGAGGTAAAAGATGTAAAAGATGTAAAAGATGTAAAAGATGTAAAAGAGGAAGCACAGGTTAGTGATGAATCTAATAAACAGGCGACAAAAGATGATAAGCTAGCTCAGAATACTAAAGAAAATGAAGCCAAAGTGATGGACAAAATAGACAAATTAAGTGAAGTTAAAGATACAAAAAAAGCGGATAATCAATCACAAACTACACCAAGCGAAGATATTAATAAGCAAGATACAGATAAAGATAATAGGCAAAATGTATCAAGCACAACTAATAGCAACACAAGTAGTGATATTGCTATGGAGACTCAAAATGTTAAAAGTGATGCAGATACAAACCAACAAGAATTAATAATCACCCAAAGCGATAATAATCAGGTAACAGACAATAAAGAATCTAAAGATACTAAGGATGAATCTAATGAAGACGATAAAGAATCTAAGAATGAAGCCAAGAAAGACAACAAAGAAGATAAGGTAGATTCTGAAAATAAAGCATAACATTTTTTAGTTTTAAAATTAATGCGATTTTAGACAAGTTAAAGTTGTGGTATGTTTTATTTGATTAACTAAATTTCTAATGGCTTAGATACATTTGATTACAATATTATAATGATTTTGGATGTAAGATTTATGCTAGTAGTTTATAACATTATTACATTTGTATCTTAACTTTAATTTGATTATGTTGTAAATGCAATGTGTTTAGCTGTGTTGCTTAAAAAGTTTTATTAGAATTGTTGGTTAAGATGCTTAATTTACATATGTTTAAGTTTAACAAGTTATTTAAAACAGATATAATTTAGGGTGTGCTTAAAAATATTGAATTTTAATTATGCTATAATTACATGTTTTTATCATAATGGATTCTAATGCTTACTATTATTATGTAGCTTTAGTGTTTAGTAAGTTAAATAAAAGTAAAGGTAATTGTATGAAATTAAAACCACAGCATGCACAATTTTTAGCAAATCGCATTGTTCTTGATTTAAGCAGATCAAATCTAGTTACAATTAATGCTCCATTAACAAGTTTAAATAGGGTAGCAACAGAGGTTATAAAAGATGATATGTATCAAGAGCAGTCTTTAGAGAATAAGGCTAGAGAATTGCTTGAAGAATATCAGGATACAATAGATGAAGAGGAAGTGAATGAAAAGCAACTTTTTGCTATGATAAAAAAACAGCTTGCAAAAGATAGTGGTTTTTTAATCTCACATAAAGATAGATATAGTCAATTATCACATTTAATCTTAGATGCGTTATTTGAGGAAAGTTATATAGATTTTAAGGTATCTGAAAATTCTGTAAAAAGTTTTGTTATGGAATCAATAGATGAGTATTTTAAATTTCATGAAACCGCTTATGATAACGCAGTTGAAAAGATTAAAAACTATAAAAGGAAGCTTATACCCGGTAGTGAAGAATATGAACTTATCTTTGCAAAGCTTTATGAAGAAGAATTAAGCAAAAGGGGATAGTGTGAATTTTTTTGATGTATGGCTCTATTTTGCAAATGGTTTATTTTTAAAAGCACAAGGTTTTGGTAAAAGGGGAACTATCACAGGAGAGGTAGTTTTTAATACTTCTCTAACAGGTTATCAAGAAATTATAAGCGATCCTAGTTATGCTGGACAATTTATAGTATTTTGTATGCCAGAGATTGGAATTGTTGGTTGCAATGAAAAAGATATGGAATCAAGTAATATATTTGCAAAAGGTATCCTAGTAAGGAGGCTTAGTAAAATTAGCTCTAATTTTCGTGCAACACAAAGTTTGCATGATTTTTTTGAAAAATATGGTAGCATGGGGATTTGCGATATTGATACTAGAGGCATTGTAAAGACACTTAGAGATAGCGGTTCTATGATGATGATTGTTTCAAGTGAGATTAGCACAAAAGAGGAATTGGAATCTATATTGAAAAAATCAAAAAAGATAGAGGAAATAGACTATATAGAGCAGGTTAGTACCAAAGAAACATATATACACAAGGAGGCAAACTTTAACTTTGATACATTTGATTATAAAGAGATTGATACACATGATTCTTGTAGAAAGAAAATAGTGGCTATTGATTATGGTATAAAAAGAAATATTTTAAATGAATTAAGCGAAGTAGGTTTTATAGTTGAGGTTGTGCCACAGAGCTTTTTAGTCGATGATATAATAAGTAGATTCAATAATAAAGAAATACATGGAGTATTTTTAAGTAATGGACCCGGAGATCCAGCGTTATTGCAAAATCAAATAGATAAGATAAAAAAGATGATTGATGCAAATATACCAATGTTTGGAATCTGTTTGGGACATCAGTTACTAAGCAATGCTTTTGGGTATGATACATATAAGCTTAAGTTTGGACAACATGGAGGCAATCATCCTGTAAAAAATATGCAAACAAATGAGCTTGAAATAACAGCACAAAATCATAATTATAATGTGCCAGAATCGATTTCGGATATTGCAATAATTACGCATAGAAATTTGTTTGATAATACAATAGAGGGCGTAGAATATAAAAATTATAAAATATTTTCTGTGCAACACCATCCAGAATCAAGCCCCGGACCAAAGGAATCCAATAAGATTTTTCATAAATTTATAGATATGATAGCTAGAGTATGATACTTTTTAGCAAGGAGTTATATGAAACAAAAAGTATTAAGTGGTTTATATGTTGTTAAGAGTAAGTTTATACTTTTTATAGCTATTGTAACATGTAGTTTTGTAATTTTATCACATTTACTTTATGCTTTTGATGATATAGGTGGTAAATTACAAGGTATTTTAGATAAAGCTAGCAAAAATAATTTAAAGCCTATTTTAGAAGATTCGCAGTTATCAGCATTTCAAAAAAGTATGTTTAGCCCTAAAGCAAATTATAGTTTTTCAAGCTCTCAACTAGAATTAGGAAAGATTTTATATTTTGATCCTCGTTTAAGCAAAGATGGTTTGCATTCTTGTAATTCGTGCCATAATATAGCAATGCAAGGCACAAGTATAGTGGATAAAAGTATAAATAATCCTTATCATTTAAATGCCCCAACAATATTTAATGTTCTTTTTAATGATGTTGCTTATTACAAAGGACAAATACAAAGACATGATAGGGCAGATAAGAATGTAACAAATTTTTTAGCAAAGAATGTTGTAACAAGAGCTACTTTATATGCATTAACAGCAAAAAATGAAATGAATGGAGATATGCAAAAAATTATTGCAGGTATAACTAAATCTGATGAATATATGAAATATTTTGTGCGTGCATATGGGCAAAAAGTTAAGGTAACAGACGAGCTTATAGCACAAAGTATTGCAGGTTTTATTATGTCTCTTAATGTAGTTACTAGATATGATGATTTTTTGAGGGGTAATCTAAAGGCATTAAGTTTAAGCGAGGCAGAAGGATTAGAGGTATTTATTGATAGAGGCTGTGTATCTTGCCATAACGGCGTTAATCTAGGCGGCACAATGCAACCATTTGAGGTTATACAAAAATATAAATTTAGTGATATAGGAAAGTTTGGGGTAGATTCTAATAAAATGCTAAAGGTTAGTACATTGAGAAATATTACTAGGACAGCCCCTTATTTTCATAATGGTGCAGTTACTAGTTTGAGTGAGGCTATTAAAGAAATGGGTAGAATGCAATTAGGAATTAATCTATCCAATAAAGAAATATCAAAAATTATGGATTTCTTTGAATCATTGCAAGGTGAGGTAAATTCTGTTACAATACCATCATTACCTATAGCTAACTTTTAGTTTTATAAATCCAAAATACATAAAATTTCATTTTTTATTGTATAATATAGACTTTGTGAAAAACTCACATGCTAATCCTAGATTGGTTGCTTTTATCAAATATAGCTTTTGTTAAGAGTTAATGAGCATGGTGGCAAAACCAATTCACAAGATTTTATTTTAAATTTTAGGGAGTTATTTATCATGGTTACTATGAAGGACTTATTAGAGTGCGGTGTTCATTTTGGACATCAAACAAGGCGTTGGAATCCAAAAATGAAAAAATTTATTTTTGGTGTTCGCAAGAATATACATATTATTGACTTGCAAAAAACTTTGAGATATTTTCGTTATACATATAACATTGTTCGTGATGCTGCTAGTGAGGGTAAAGTTATCATGTTTGTTGGGACAAAGAAACAAGCAAGTGATACACTTAAGGAATATGCAGATAAGGTTAATGCACCTTATGTAAATTATCGTTGGCTTGGTGGTATGCTTACAAATTTTAGTACTATCAAAAAATCTGTGAGAAAATTAGAAATTATTGAAGAGATGGAATCAAGCGGGCAAATTGATCTTTTAACAAAAAAAGAAAAACTAATGCTTATGAGAAAAAAAGAAAAATTGAATAAATATTTAGGTGGTATAAGACATCTCAAGAAAGCCCCTGATATGCTATTCATAGTAGATACATTAAAGGAAAAAATTGCAGTTGGTGAGGCTAAGAGATTGGGTATCCCTGTTGTTGCACCACTTGATACTAATTGCGATCCAGATTTGATTGATTATCCAATTCCGGGGAATGATGATGCAATTCGTTCTATTCAGCTTTTTTGTAAAGAAATTAGCGATGCGATTACAGAGGGTAGGGAAATGAATGGTGTTGAAAGTGAAGCACAACAAGACACAACAGAGCCACTACCAGCTACAGAGCAGGAAAAAGATGAGGTAATGGCGGAGTTAAAAGAAGAATTAGAAAAAGAATTTGAAGATAAGGGAGAAGAACAATAATGAAAGATGAAACAAAAGAAGCACTAAACAATGCTAAAGATGCTTTAAAGAAAGTAGGCGAGCATTTAAAAGAAGAGATTAAAGACAAGGCTAATGAGCTTAAGGGGCAGGCACAAGAGATTTCAGCAAAACTTGTAGCAGAACTTCGCAAAAAAACAGATGCGGGTATAATGGAATGTAAAAATGCCTTAAAAGAATGCAAGGGTAACATGGAAGAAGCCATGGAATACTTGAGAAAAAAGGGATTAAGCAAGGCTGCAAAAAAAGCAGATAGGATAGCCGCAGAAGGTGTAATAGCACTTAGAGTATCTGATGATTTCAAAAAAGCTACTTTGATAGAGGTAAATTCCGAAACAGACTTTGTAGCAAAAAATTCAGATTTTTTAGATCTTGTTGAAAATGTGCTTGATTTGGCATTTAGAAGAGCGTTAAATACAACAGAAAGCTTGAATGAATTGACAATTAATAATGAAAAGTTTGAGGATTATTTAAAGCAAAAAATTTCAATCATTGGTGAGAATATCGTTATAAGGCGTGTTAGCACCATTACATGCAAGGATAATCAAGTTATAAATGGCTATCTACACCATAATAAAAAGGTTGGTGCAATAAGTGTTGTAAGTTATAAAGATAGTAATAATTTATCAAAATTACAAGAATTTACTAAACTTATAAGCATGCATGTTGCATCTATGAAGCCGAAGTTTTTAAGCTATAAAGAATTAGATAAAGACTTAGTGGCAAAAGAAAGAGTTGCAATAGCAGCAGAGCTTGAAAAGGAGAATGAGGAATTAGCAAGGCTTAAAAAACCATTAAATCGTATTCCAGAGTATGTAAGTCGTAGCGAACTTACAGAATCTGTGTTAAAAGCAAAAGAAGATGAATTAAAAGCTAAGTTGAAAGAGGAGGGCAAGCCGGAGAAAATTTGGGATAAAATTATCCCCGGACAAATCGATAGATTTATACTTGACAATACAATACTAGATCAAAGGCTTACGCTATTAGCACAGCTATATGCACTTGATGATAAAAAGACAATAGCACAAGTTGTGAGTGAAAAAAGTAAAGAAATTAATGATGAAATTGCAATAGTTTCTTTTGTTAATTTTGAATTAGGTGAGGGTATAGAGAAAAAGGTTGATAATTTCGCAGAGGAAGTTGCTGCACAAATGAAGTAACAAGCTATTGTATAGTTCTTGTTTCTAATAAAGTTTAGGTTTAGAGCATGGAATCTTAAATCTTGCTTTATAAGAAGTCATACATTTATGATGTAGTTATAAAATATGGCAGTGAATTTGCTTGTATTTTTAGCTATCTTTCAAATCTTTCTAATTTCATTAAGTTTTATCCGCCATATAACCACAATAAACATTAGAATTTAAGTTATGATAAATAAATAAAAATAGATTATAAGATTTAATCAATGCAAAGCTATTAATAAGCAAGATTTAAGACTAAATGATTCTAATATAATTAATGTGTTGCTTACAATGGAATAATAAATATAGTTTCACATATGCAACCACAACAAATATTAGAATATAAATAACGATTAAATAAACAAAAATAGATTGCAAGATTTAATCAATGCAAAGATTATAGTATAGTAAGGTTTAAAGCTAAATGATTCTAAGAGAATTAAGAGCAATATTTAAGACTAAAGGATTTTAATATAATTATAATTAATAGCAATGTTTAAAACTAAATTATTTAAGATAATTAATATCAAGACTTAAGGCTAAGGGATTCTAAGATAATGGTTTGCTTACAATGAAATGTATAATAAACTTTATAGCAATAAATTTTGTATTAACTAAAATATATAACTAAAAATCTATAGCTAATGCCTTGCATAAATATAAATCAATGACACATATATAAATAGTATATAATTACATTAGGGCTAATCATATACAATATTAAAGTGTTAAATCTATGTGATTGTAATATAGATAATGCAAATATGCTTATATCGCTTACATATAAATTTTATAGGCGTTTGTATGTATTGATTTTTACTAAGATTTAAAATACTAGTCATGATTTATAAAACTTGAAAATATTAAATGATATTATACAAATTTCTTGCTATCAAACTACATGCGTAGTATATAAAATAATCAAGGATTTATATATAAAGATCTATAGATAATATTTAGGTTTCAAATATCTAGCAATGATATATAGATTAATTCAAATATTACATAAATTTATATTTTGATATTATTAAGATATTATATAGAATCTATGCTTTAGAGTAGATCATCTTTTAGCATTGAATAAAGCGTTTTCACATGTTGAGAGTGTGTATCATAAAACCAATGTTTATCAAAAAAAGTCTTTGTGCCTGAATTACCATCTATATCAAGGAGATAGAATTTATTGCCCTTATCTCTTTGTGTTTGCATTTTGCTAGATAATTCATTTGGTATGTTCCCAAAGCCACCATCAGATATTACTATTAAATCTGATTTCTTAAAATTTTCATTTTGCATTTTCTTTACCCCCTCTTTT
>JARHYT010000063.1 GCA_029264775.1 Helicobacter sp.
ATATGATAAATGCGAACAACAAAGAAAATTCTCTAGCATCTACACACATTTTAATGATTTGTTGCAAAGCTTAGATTCTACTCTACAAGATTTAGAATCTAGAATACAACAAACAACAGAACAGATACAATATTATGAAAGAATATATACATTAGAATCTAAAAATCTATGGGGAAGATTAAAAATATTTTGTGGTTTAAGCAAAAGTAAAAAACAGCTAAAAATTCTTAGCAATAAATATTTAACATTACAGAAACATTTAAATGAAATTAGATATGAAATAAACTTAAAAAAGTGTGAAATGCTGGAAAAATTAAAGACATGTTGTGATGGGCTAAATATAAGCACACAAACAGATTTCACACAAAAAGTAACCACATATAATATTGAATTTAATAATACTTCATTTGCACTACTAGATCTTCCGGGGATTGAAGGAAAAGAAGAAAATCTTATAAGTGAGATTAAAAAGGCAACTATGAAAGCACATTGCATTTTCTGTGTTGTTCGCGACAAAATAGAAGAAGGCACATTAAATACTATTAAAGATGGATTAGGCGATCAAACAGAAGTATGGTTGGTATTTAATCAATCTGCCACAAGCCCACATGCTTTAAAATCAAGTCAAGATGGTGAAAATAAACAAATGAAAGCAATGGAACAAAAATTGAAAGATATTTTAGGAGAAAATTATAAGGGAATGAAAAGTATCTTTGCTTTACCCGGATTTTTATCTCAATCATCTTGTCTCTTACCAAATATAGAATGTGATAATAACGATACACAACATTTTATCACGCAAAAAAACCAACAGAAATTTTTATGTAAATATGATGGTAGCCAAGAAGAGAGAAAAACATTATTATTTAGGGAATCTGGTTGCCAAAATTTTGCAATGTTTATACAAAACAATATAATTGAAAATGTAAAAGATAAAATAAGAAAAAATATTTTTAATAAAGCTAATAAGCTCTTAGAAAATTTTAATGCAGTAGTTTTTGGCTTCTCTGTCAAACTAAAAGAATTGTACAAAACATTAAAAAATAACATAGAATCTTTAAAAGATAATCTTGATAATATTTATCCATTGCATGAAAATAGGTTTAAAAGTATTATAGATAAAGAACTAAGGACATTTGAGAATGAAATAAGAAATATAGTGTATAAGGAAATTGATAAAGATGTAAGCGATAAACAATTTAAAGATAAAACAGAAAATATATTGGAATCTAAAATAAAAGAATTGGAAGAAAAAATGGAACAATCTTTAAAACAACAAGCTTATAAATTGCAAACAGATATAGAAGAATTATTTAAAGATTTTGACAGGAAGATAAATAATGCTATTACTTTATTTCAACAACTTACCATACATAATAAAATAAATTATAGTTTTAGTGAGACAAACAGCGGAATTAGTTGGTATGGGCTTATAGGTGCTAGTATAGGTGCTGTAGGTTTAGTTTTTATTCCTTTTAGCACTCCTCTTGCATTAATACTTGGAGGAATTGGCATTGTTGTTTCTATTTTTAAGAGTGTTCATAAAGTATTTAGTAGCAATTATAAAAAATCTCAACAAAAAAATTCTTTAAACAATACACTAGATGGTATAATCAAAAATATTAAAGAAGAATGTAATAGTTATATAGAAAATTATATGCATGAAACAAAAAAACAATGTGAAGCAATGCAAAAAAATATGGATAAAGAAATAGAAAAATATAACAATAGCGTAAAAATGTTTAATAAGATAAATGACGAATTAAGGCTACTTTTACAAACACTTAAGTAAAATACGAATAAGTTATATTGTAAAAATAGCACAATTAACTCTATAGGGAGATAATATGGTAAATGAAACACAAGAAGCTTTTAATGAATTGCAAGTAAAATCACTCTCTATTCTTAATAGGTTAGTGCAATTCTTAGAGCAAGGAGATACATTAGGATTAGATATAAATCCATACCTTAAAGAAAAACTCACAAAAGCTATACAAAAAACACAAAATGAAAAACTAAAGATTGTTCTTATTGGTGGATATTCGGAAGGTAAAACATCAATCATTGCAGCTTGGTTAGGCAAAAAAGAAGAAAATATGAATATTTCCAATGAAGAATCTACAAATGATATATTGTTTTATCAACCAGATGATAATATAGAACTTGTCGATACCCCAGGTCTTTATGGTTTTAAAGAAAAAAATATCAATGAAAAAGATACTGAACGATATAAAGATGTTACAAAAAAATATATAAGTGAAGCTCATTTAGTTTTATATGTTATGAATCCAAGCAATCCCATAAAAGCTAGTCATAAAAGTGAATTACAATGGCTTTTTAGAGATTTAAATTTATTGTCAAGAACTATTTTTGTTATAAGCAAATTTGATGAAATCGCAGATATAGAAGACGATGAAGAATACAAACAGCAATTTAGCATTGTTAGAAATAATGTTATAACTGGATTGCAACATACAATTTGTCTCCATGATGATGAAGCAAAAAATATTATACTTGTTGCTGTTGCTACTAATCCATTTGGCAAGAATATTGAATACTGGTTAAATGATATTGAATTGTTTAAGCAAATTTCTCATATAGATGATTTACAAAGTGCTACTACTCAAGTAATAAAACGAAATGGTAGCTTTGAAAAAATATTGCAGGAAACACAAAAAAGCATTATAGCTGATGTTTTATGCAAACAGATTCCAGAAATAGAAAAACAAAATAAACAAATAGAATCTGATGTAAAAGAATTTGAAGAAAGCACCAAGCGTATTAGCAAAGATATAGAGAAAATTAAAACTAGGATAAGTAATGCTAGAAATGTGCTTAGAGACTTTGCAAGTGAATATTTTACAGCAATTATTATGAAACTTGAAGGCACTAGTCTTGATACATTTACAGAGTTTTTTGAAAAAAATATTGGAAGTGAGGGCATACTTTTAAATACTGAAATAGAAAAAGTATTTGAAAGAGAGATTGGCTCTGTTATGAATGATATTGGTATTGTGTGGAGAAAATATGATGAGGAATTAAGCGAATTTAACAACAAAATTAGTACTTATGGAAAACACGGAATAAAATTTTTACAAAGTTCTAATCTTATTAATCCTCAAAATATTAAATATGCAAGAGATATAGTTGCCAGCATCGGTAACATAATTGGCATAAATCTAAACAAATATTTAAAATTTCAACCATGGGGAGCGATTAAGCTTGCAAAGGGAGCAAATGCGGTATTGGCTGCATTTAATCTTGCATTGGAAGCTTACGACTCTTACCAAAAACAAAAAAGAGAAGAGGAGTTTAGAGAAGTAAAAATAAATATTAAGAGTAATCTTGAGAAACAGCGAAAAGAAATGTTAGAAATGATTAAAGCAGAAGATTTTATTGATACATTTTTTAGTGATTATATAAAATTAGAAGAAGAACTAGAAAACATTGAAAATACAATGCGTGATATTAAAGCAAGGCAACAAGATTTTATAGCATGGAAAGAAGAAGGTGAAACAATAGAAAGAGAGTTTAGAGAAATTATTCACAGATAATATATCAATTTAATATCTATTGCTATGATTTATGCAATAAAATATAAAAATTATTTTTGATATTTTAATTCTCCAATATTAAGGTGTTTGTTTATTTAAAAAATTAACCATACTACACACTAATTTTATTCTAAATATATAATCAATTCTTTCTATTAATATCCAAATATTGTTGATATTTTGTTGGCTTATAAAAATTAATTATATTGGGCTCAATTTTAAATATACCTTTATTTTAAGTATTAAAAACAAAAGTATAATGTTGATGGTTATTGACATTATTTCTAATATTCACAATATTATTAAGTCGTTTTCACAAAAATACAATTCCACTTTTTTGATATTATATCTTTTATAAAATTGTTTTGTTTTAACATTAAATAAAATCACCATTAGATTAAAAACTGCCTTCCCAACTCTTACAAATATATGCTTTTATCACTTTTAATATAAAGTCATGTTTATAGTTTGGCAATAGATTCTAAAGAAATTGCTTTGCCATTAGATGGCATTACTACGAATAATGTACTCTACTTATCCATAAAATACTTTTTATTTTGTTTGCAATACAACAATTCCCCATCTAGTCTAATCTAGACTTTTTATGTTGTTTTAAACACGGATTTATTCACCTCACAACCACATATACAATAAATTTAATTATTTATCACAATGCAAATAAATCGCTAAATTCATTAAATGGCATAGCCTCTAATTGTTCTTGATTATTACAAATCTCTTCTATAGATTTGCATTTTTTTGGGCTAAGTTTAAGGGCAATATTTCTTTTAAATTTTTCTACAAGTACGGGAATACCCTCATTTCTGCGTCTTTTATGTCCAATAGGATATTCTATTTCTATTTTTTGGGATTTATTGCCATCTTTATAGAAAATCTGCACAGCATTAGCAATTGATCGTTTATTTGCTTGCAAATATTCACTTGTATATCTATCATCAACTTCAATCGCCATTTTATTACGCAACATATCAATTCTAACATCATTTGCTATATTGTCTTCATAATCTTCTGCAACAAGTCTTCCAAATACAAGGGGTACTGCGACCATGTATTGAATGCAATGATCCCTATCAGCAGGATTTGCAAGCTTTCCTACTTTATTGATGATTCTATGCCCACTCTCTTGTGTAGTAATAATAATTTTTTCAATGGAATCTAATTTATCTTTAACTTCATTATGTAGCTTTAAAGCACATTCCACAGCAGTTTGTGCGTGAAACTCCGCCGGAAAACTAATCTTAAAAAGAATATTTTCCATTACATAACTACCAAATTCTTGTGGTATTGTAAGTTTTTTACCTTTCATTTTAACATCTTCAAAACCCCAAAATTTCGCACTTAATGCACTTGGATAACCCATTTCTCCGCTTAAAGCTTTTAAAGCTAGATTAACTCCTCTTGAACTTGCATCTCCTGCTGCCCAACTTTTACGAGAGCCTGTATTTGGTGCATGACGATATGTTCTTAAAGCACCGCCATCAATAAATGCATTACTTATGGCATTACGCACTTCTTCAAAACTTCCACCAAGCATAGTACAAGCTACAGCTGTACTTGCAATTCTTACAAGTAAAACATGATCCAATCCAACTTCGTTAAAGCAGTTATCAAGAGCTAATACACCTTGAATCTCGTGTGCTTTAATCATCATTGTTAGCACATCTCTAACTAACAATGGATTTTCACCCACAGATATGTTTTTACGACTAATATAGTCTGCTACAGCCCAAATAGCACCAAGATTATCGCTAGGATGCCCCCATTCTGCTGCAAGCCAAGTATCATTAAAGTCAAGCCATCTAACCATTGCACCGATATTAAAAGCCGCTCTCTCTGGCTCTAATTGATAGCTAGTGCCGGGTATCTTTGCTCCCAAAGGGCGAAATTCTGCACCTTCAACAACAGGTCCTAAAAGCTTTGTGCAAGCTGGAAAATTTAATGCTAAAAGCCCACAACCTATTGTATCCATTAGACAATATCTAGCAGTCTCATATGCTAATGATGAATTAATCTCATAATTAAGCGTGTATTTTGCAATTTTACTTAGTAACTCATCAAACTCCGGTCTTTTTGTATCTAAGATTCCCATATTGTGATTCATTGTATATCCTTTAAACTAAAATTATAATAATTAACGCTTTTGTAATGGTACAAAATCTCTTTTATCTGGTCCAACATATTCTGAACTTGGGCGTATAAGCTTATTATTTGCTCTTTGCTCAAATATATGTGCTAACCATCCCGCAGTACGACTAAAAATAAAAATAGGTGTAAAATATGGTGTTGGAATCCCCATAAAATGATAAGTGCTAGCACTATAAAAATCAAGATTTGGAAACAACTTCTTTTCATTCCACATAACTTTTTCTATAGCTTCACTAATATCATAAAGCCTCTTAGTATCCCCTACATCCTCACTAAGTTTCTTGCTCCATTCTTTGATTACGACATTTCGTGGATCTTTTTCAACATAAACACGATGCCCAAAACCCATAATCTTATCTTTTCTTGCAAGTTTATTTAATATGCCCTGCGTTGCCTCCTCTGGACTTGAAAATTCTGAAATTAATTCCATTGCAGCTTCATTTGCACCACCATGTAAAGGTCCTCTCAAAGCGCTAATAGCTCCTGTTATACCAGAATATATATCTGATATTGTTGCTGTAATTACCCTAGCTGCAAAAGTAGAGGCATTAAACTCATGTTCTGCATACAAAATAAGGCTCACATGCATTGCTTTAATCCAAAGCTCTTTTGGTGCTTTTTGATGTAAAGATTCTAAAAAATATCCTGCTATAGAATCTTGATTAGATTCTGTATCTATTTCCTTGCCATTAATATGGTAATGATGCCAAAAAATCAAGATAGAAGGAAAGATTCCCAGTAATCTTGTGGCAATTTGTTGTTGCATGGGAAAAGACATTGTAGCTATATCATATTCCTCGGTCTCAAGACAACCAAGCACTGAGCAAGCACTTCTCATTATATCCATAGGATGTGCATCTTTTGGCAAAAGTTTTAATACTTCTTTTAACTCCCTTGGCAAAACCCTTGCTTTTATTAGTTCTTGCTTAAACAAATCTAATTCATTTTTATTTGGTAAGTTTTCAAATAAAAGCAAATATGCTACCTCTTCAAATTCACACTCCCTTGATAAATCATAAATATCATAACCACGATAATTTAGACCATGTCCTGTACCAACTGTGCATATACCAGATTCGCCTGCATTCACACCAGCAAGTCCGCCTACTTTTTGTTTTGCCATATTAACTCCTTATTTTTTGTTTTTGAATAGATTATCAAGCTTTTGTTCAAATGCGTGATAATTGAGCATTTCATAAAGCTCATCGCGTGTTTGCATAGAATCTATACTTTGCTTTTGTGTGCCATTATTTATAATATCCCTAAACACAGATAGTGCTGCTTTATTCATAGCTCTTGCTGCTGATAGCGGATAAAGCACCATTTTTATCCCTACATTTTCTAATTCATTAGTGGTAAAATAAGGTGTTTTGCCAAATTCTGTAATGTTTGCTAACACCGGCACTTTAATGGCTTGCGTAAATTGTTTATATTCATCAAGCGAATGTATTGCTTCAGCAAATATCATATCTGCACCAGCTTCAACATAGGCTAATGCCCTATTTATTGCAGCTTGCTGACCTTCGCTTGCATATGCATCTGTACGCGCCATAACCACAAAACTAGAATCTATTTTTGCATCTACTGCTGCCTTGATTCTATCACTCATCTCTTCTGTACTAACAAGCTCCTTATTTGGACGATGCCCACAACGCTTTTGAGATACTTGATCTTCAATATGGCATCCTGCTGCCCCGCTCCTTGTTAGATCTTTAATTGTTCGTGCAATATTAAATGCACCTCCCCAACCAGTATCAGCATCAACTAATAGAGGTAAATCACATGCAGATACAACTCTACGCACATCAATACACACATCTTCTAACGAACTAATGCCTAGATCGGGCACACCCAAACTCATTGCTGCTAACGCACCACCACTAATATATAAAGCTTTCGCCCCGCTTTTTTCCGCTTGTATCGCACTATATGCGTTAATTACACCAATAATTTGCAACGGATTATTTTGTGCAACTGCATCACGAAATTTTTGCCCTTGCGTTTTCATTAAACCTCCTTTGTAATAGGGTATCCAAGATTTGATAAAATCTTTTCTATTTCGGGTAAAACACTTGAATCTTCAATGGTTGAAGGCATATTCCATTTATTGCCATCTGCAATATCACGCATTGTGCCTCGCAAAATTTTTCCACTTCTAGTTTTTGGCAATCTTGATACTACAGCTACTTTATGTAGTGAAGCAACAGCACCTATTTCTTCTCTAACAAGCTGAACTATGCCATCGCATAAACTTTGGGTATCCCTCTCTATCCCATCTTTTAAAACAACAAATGCAAATGGAATCTCACCTTTTAATTCATCGTTTATGCCAATAACCGCACATTCCGCTACATCTGGATGTTTAGAGATTGCCTCTTCCATACTACCTGTAGATAGACGATGTCCTGCAACATTGATCACACCATCCATTCTTCCCATCACAAAAACATAGCCATCCTTATCAATATAGCCACTATCACCCGTTAAATAATAACCCGGATAGTGATTGAGATAACTTCTCTTGTATCTTGCATCATCTCCCCATATGCCCATGAGACAAGCAGGTGGTAAGGGTAATTTAATAACAAGATTCCCTAATTTACCAACTTTGCATTCATTACCATCTTCATCTAAAACCTTGAGATTAAAGCCGGGCATAGGTTTAGTAGGAGATCCGGGTTTTATAGGAAGTGATTCCAAGCCTAGAGGATTTGCAGCGATAGCCCAACCTGTTTCAGTTTGCCACCAATGATCAATTACTTGTTTTTTGGTTATTTTTTCAATCCATTTAAGCGTATCCGTATCACATCTTTCTCCCGCAACAAAAACTGCCTTTAGTGAGCTAATATCATACTTATCTAGCCATTCGCCTTTTGCATCTTCTTTTTTAATGGCTCTAAAAGCAGTAGGTGCAGAAAATAAAATATTAACCTTATATTCTTGAACAACACGCCAAAATGCACCCGGATTTGGTGTTTTAACAGGTTTTCCTTCATATACAATTGTAGTGCAACCATTCATCAATGGTGCATACACAATATAGCTATGTCCCACTACCCAACCAACATCGCTTGCTGCCCAAAATATATCTCCGGGCTTAGCATTGTATATATTATCCATTGACCATTTCATTGCTACAGAATGCCCGCCGTTACTTCTAATGACTCCCTTTGGTTTTCCTGTAGTTCCAGAGGTATAAAGAATATACAAAGGATCTGTCGCATCAACTGGAACACATTCTGCGGGCTCTGTCTTTTCTTCCTCGCTTTCCCAATCTACATCTCGCCAAGGCAGCATGTTCGCCCTCTCTTGCGGACGCTGCCAAATCAGACAAGTAGTAGGTTTATGACTAGAAGACTTGATTGCTTCATCAAGTGAAGGTTTATACTTAATAACGCGACTAATTTCTATACCACATGATGCACTAATAATCACTCTAGGTTTGGCATCCTCAATACGCGAAGCAAGCTCATGTGCTGCAAATCCACCGAATACAACGCTATGGATTGCACCTATTCTAGCACAAGCAAGCATTGCAATAATAGCTTCTGGAATCATAGGCATATAGATTAACACTCTATCGCCTTTTACAACTCCTTTATTGACTAAGATACCCGCAGTTTTTGCTACTCTCTTGCGTAGCTCTTTGTAAGTGTAAGATTTTTTTGTATCTGTTACAGGAGAGTCATAATACAATGCTATTTGTTCTCCCCTACCATTTTCAATATGCAAATCAAGGGCATTATAGCAAGTATTCATGCAACCACCAACAAACCACCTATAGTGTTCATTTACAACATCTAATACTTTATCCCACTCATGATACCAATGCACCTTCTTGGCAGCCTCTGCCCAAAAAGCTTCAGGATTATCAATAGATTGCCTATAAATTTCTTGATAAGTACTCATTTATCCTCCTTACAAAACATCTTAGATGAGTTTCTATTATAGCTTGAATATAGTGATTTGCTTTGAACAATTTTTGCTTTTTTAATTACAAATTTTGAGCATAAATGCTATAATTGAACAAGAATAGTGCAATTTCTACATTTTATAAATAATAGATTCAAAAGGATTATCATGGCGTTTGGTGTTTTGGAAAAATTGGCTATTATTTATCAAAAATCAGGATTAAGCATATCAAGGTTTGCACAGATAATTGGCAAAGACAGAAGAACGCTTACCTCATGGATTGATAAAAGTGTAACAAAAAATCCTCAAATAGAAGTGTTAGAAACAATTAGTTTAGTCTTTCGCTATCCTAAGAGAATTTGGGAGCAAGATTGCGATAAAGATGAATTTTTGTCCTTATTAAAGGCTATTCCTCAAAGTGAAGTAAAGATTATTGATAAAGGCTATGAAGGTAGTTTGGAATATATCTTAAATAAAGAATCAAAAAAGAGATTTGCAATTCATTCTCGTTTTCCTTCTCCTGCATATAGAGATAGAGTTGTTACCTTTCCCTACAGATTTGGACATTCTCAGAAAGCAGCACAATTAAGAAAAATGCGTTGTGAATTAATGCTTGAACATGGTTTTGAAAGTGTTGAATGGTATAGCATAGAATCACTATTGCGTTTTGCATTCTCACCTATTGGAAACATATATACTATTCCTCAACGCATATCAGTTTTAGATTTGATACTTGAAAGTTTAGAGGATAATTATAATAAAAGCCTATATTTTTTTGATTCATATAGCACAAAAATATTTGGTGTAGATACTACATACATATCAATAAATTACAATGACAATTTAGTTTTTTTAAAAATGCCAATAGATTCTATGATTATAGAAATAACCAATAAATCATTAGTGCATAGAATACATAAGCATTTTACTTCACCATCTCACGCCCCAAAACATATTCCTAAAGATTATGCTCCACAGATTCTAAAATTGTGTAGAGATTGCATATCAAATAAAAAAGATATAAGTAGTTTTTGTGAGACTATTAGAGATAAAACACCATACACATCTCTTTTTATGAGTAGTATATCAACTGATTTGCGTCATATCTTTAATAAAAAATAATACGCATATAAACTTGATTTTTAGTATTTAATTTACACAAAACAATAAAAATTAATTAAACCATGTAAAATCCATGCGGGAAGTAACAATAATGACGATGTCTAGTTTAATTTGGATAAACAAACTCCACCAGCCACCCCAAGACTAAATAAAATTAAATTTAATGTCTTTTGTAAAGTACTAAAAATTACAGAATATATCTAGCCAAATCCACATTATCTACTAAGTCTTTCAGTTTGTTTTCTACTAAATTTGAATCTATTATAACTTTTTGTCCTTTGAAATCTTCGGCACAAAAACTAATATCTTCTAACACCCTTTCAATCGTTGTGTGTAATCTTCTAGCTCCTATGTCTTCTGTTTTTTCATTTGCATGAAATGAAAGCCTGCTTAATGCTCTCAATGCAGAATCTTCAAACTCCAACTCTATCCCCTCAACTGATAGAAGTGCTTGATATTGCCTTATTATAGAATTTTTAGTTTGTGTTAAAATTTGATATAGCGCATCTTCATCAAGGACTTGCAATTCAACTCTTAATGGAAATCTACCTTGTAATTCCGGTATTAAATCACTAGGTTTGCTAAAGTGAAATGCACCAGCTGCAATAAATAAAATATGATCGGTTTTTATTTGCCCATATCTAGTTTGCACAACGCTACCCTCAACTATTGGCAATAAATCCCTTTGAACTCCTTCTTTGCTTGGATCTTGTTTGCTAGAATCTTTTGAAGCAACAGCAATTTTATCAATCTCATCAATAAATATAATTCCGCTTTGTTCTGCTAGCTTTAGTGCATCTGTTTTTATCATATCTGTATCTAAAATAGCATTTTGCGCCTCCGGGCGTAGTATATCTTTTGCTTCTTTTATTGTTACATCCCTTTTTATTTTATCGCCTTTCATATTTAATGCTTTTACTAAAGATTCTTGCACTTTTATTATCTCTGGTGGTAACCCTTCATCTAATCTTTCTTCTTGTTTTACTATTTCTATTGTAACTTTTGCATTATCCATGCTACCATCTTTTACTTTTTGTTTCATTTTCTCAAAACTCGCGTTATATTCTTGCTTTTTTTGTTCGCTTACGCTAGTAGGCAATGGTGGGAGAAGTTTTTGTGTAATTTTTTCTAGTATATAATCTTCTATTTTGTCCGCACTTTCTTCTTTTTGTTTATTTTGCAATAAGTTAATGCTAGCATTAACTAAATCACGCACCATAGATTCTACATCTCTACCAACAAATCCTACTTCTGTATATTTACTAGCTTCCACTTTTATGAATGGTAGTCCCATTAATTTTGCCATTCTTCTTGCTATTTCTGTCTTACCTACACCTGTTGAACCAATCATTAATATATTCTTTGGAGTTACTTCATCTTGCATTTCTTTTGGCAATTTCAATCTTCTATAACGATTCCTAAGTGCAATTGCTACTGCTTTTTTTGCATCTTTCTGCCCTATTATATACTCATCAAGATATGATACAATTTCTCGTGGTGTCTGTGAAAGAACTAAATTACTCATTGTGCAATCTCCAAAACTTTAATATTTGTATTTGTATATATACATATTTCACCTGCAATTTTTAGTGATTCTAAAACTAAATCTTTTGGTTCTAAATTACTAAATTTATCTAACGCCCTAGCAGCACTTAAGGCAAAATTGCCACCACTTCCAATTGCAGCAATTTTTCCATCTTCTGGTTCAATTACATCTCCTGTGCCACTTAATACATATATGTTATTAGCATTTAATACTATCATCATAGCTTCTAGCCTTCTTAAGTATTTGTCTTTACGCCATTCTTTGCTAAATTCCATTACAGATTTTAATAAATCTCCTTTTTTACCTTCTAAAATACGCTCAAACATATCAAATAAGCTAAAAGCATCGGCAGTGCTACCTGCAAAACCACTCAATATTTTACCATTATATAGGGAGCGAATTTTTGTTGCATTTCCCTTCATTACACAATTGCCAAGACTAACTTGACCATCTCC
>JARHYT010000011.1 GCA_029264775.1 Helicobacter sp.
AATAATGCTAATTGTCCTATATGGCTACCTTGTGTTACCCAACTACTTTGTATATTTTGTATATTATCAAGATATAGCCTACTACAAGCAAGCAAACGCAAATATCTATTTGAGCTTGCCTTTTGTATATGTGGATATTCAGCACTTAAAGGTGTATTATTAGGTTGAAAACTCCACAAAATAAACGCTCTAAAACCTTGTGTCTCATCTTGCAAATCTCTAACTCGCCTCCAATGCTCTATTATATCATCATCATTTTCAAGACTTCCAAACATCATAGTGGCTGTGCTTTTCATATTGATTCTATGTGCTTCTCTATGCACCTCAATCCATTCATCTGCACTTAATTTTTTTGGTGCAATAATATCACGCACAGAATCGCTTAGTATTTCTGCACCAGCACCCGGGATTGAGGATAAACCTGCCTTTTGAAGTCTTAGCAATACCTCATTTATGCTAAGCTTTGAAATCCTAGCAATATAATTTACCTCAATAGCTGAAAATCCGTGTATGGTTATACTTGGATACTTTTGCGAAATATGACTTACTAAATCTTCATAATAATCAATCTTTAATTTTGGATGAACCCCACCTTGAAATAATATTTGCGTACCACCAATAGCAAGCAATTCATCAATCTTTGAATCTATCTCCTCAAAACTCAATATATACTCACCTTCCTGCCCTAACTTTCTTTTAAATGCACAAAATTTACAATCAACCCAACAAATATTTGTATAGTTAATATTTCTATCCACTACAAAAGAAGTAATCTTTTTTGGATGTAACTCTAATTTTTTCTTGTATGCCATTTCCCCTAGCTCTTTTAATGGCATATTTTGCATTAAATCAAGTATTTCTTTATCTGTATATCTTTTCATATTATTAGCACTCTTTTATTGAAGTATTTCATAATTATAATATATTTTTATAGTTTGTGTAAAGCCAGAATAAACAATATTAATATATGTTTTTCACAATATTACATACCTTATAAACATAATTATATGCTATATAAATATCAATAAAGTATCGTATTTGTATTAAAATTTAAACTATTAAACATAATATTTCTAAATGTATAGAATAAATAAACTTTATACAAATAGACTAAACTTTTTAAATTTTTAGCAATTTTTAATAACAAGTGCTAAGTATATTTACTTTTTATGCTATAATTTCGAAAGAGTTTTATTGTTTGGGTAATGTGATGGATATAAAAAGTAAATTGTTGATTGGAATCATCCAAGAATACATAAAAAGCAAAGAGCCAATAGGTTCTGAATTTTTGAAATCAAGACAAAATTTTGATATATCATCAGCCACTATTAGAAATTATTTCAAGATTTTAGAAAAAGAGGGGGCTTTGTTTCAACCACATATAAGTAGCGGTAGAATCCCAACTTATGATGCTTTGCATGCCTATTGGAATAATGTTTTAAAAATCTTGATACAAAGCAATTTGATATTAGAGCTTGATATATTGCAAAATCTAAGTACTAGATACGGAATATATTGTATTTTAGTGCCAAAAAGCGATAATCTTTTAGAGGAGATCATTTATACTCATAATTATTTAATACTTAGATTTAGTCGTAGTGAGATTGTGATTAAATATTCAGAAGCATTGTATCGCTTTGTAGAATCGCTTTTACTTATGGATATAGGAGATATAATAAAGGTTGCTAGTGAAGTTGGCGCGGGAGAATTAAAACGAAAATTAATAGCATTAAACCAAGTAGATTTTGATGAAAATTGTTATCGTTTTGGTAGCAAATTCTTAAAAGATATAGCAAATATTGACGCACAATATTATTTAGATTTATTGCAAGCAAAGGTTTTTATGCTTTTTAAAAATGGAATCTATTTTAACAAGATGTTACCAGATGGATATATTGCTATTATACATAATGTTGAATATAGTAATCCAAAGATAAATGTTAAACAAGAAGCAAGAATGATGTGTGTAGGAGGATTGCTTGTTGATTATAGGAATTTTTATGCAGAATTAGGATTTAATAATTTTGCATAAAGATTCTATGTTTAGAATCTAAATTTTAGAAAGGAGAAAAGATGTCAAAAGAAAAACACAAAGATCAAGAGCATTTAAATGCAAATGATGAGCTTGAAACAGAAAGCACAATGAAAGATGATGAGAAGGAGCAAACAGACATTAAAGATGAAGAAGGCGATATTGAAAATTTATCAAATTCAGAACATTTGCTTGAACTGAAGATAAAAGAATTGCAAGACCAGTATCTAAGAACTCATGCAGATTTTGAAAATGTTAAAAAAAGGCTTGAAAAAGAAAAAGCTCAAGCACTAGAATATGCTAATCAAAATTTACTAAGAGATATATTGCCTGTTGCAGATACACTTGATAAAGCGTTAGAATCTGCAAACTCACTTGAAAATGGTGAAAAAGTTGCAGAAGGGTTGAATTTAACTATTAGCAATCTATTAAAGATACTAAATAAATATGGTGTTGAGCTAATAGATGCTAGTAACGGATTTGATCCAAACCTACATGATGCGATTATGCAGGTTAAAAATCAAGAAAAAGAGGACGGGCAAATTGAGCAGGTGTTGCAAAAGGGATACAAGTATAAAGAAAGAGTTTTGCGTCCAGCAATGGTAAGCATAGTTAAAAATTAATTTAATACAT
>JARHYT010000048.1 GCA_029264775.1 Helicobacter sp.
GCCATTATTTTGCATGTTTATGTATTAACTCATGCAATAATCTTTTACATAAGAGAAGTTTTCTTACAAAACCTTAATAAATCCGCATACTTAGCACAACAAGCCCATACCATTAAGTTCATATATGTATGTACATAAAACAATTTGTTGGTTAGCTTGTATATGGCTTACATGCAATAAAAGATAACCTCGCCCTTTTTATAAAGAAATAATTGTATGTTTATGTCTTATGCCTGCAATGTTGTAAGTTGCATTGTGAAATAAGTTTATTCAAACATAATAACATAAATAGCAATATCTATATATGAATCATGACTCATGCTAATGTTATTTTTATATTTTAAAATATTGCATTTATATTCATGCCGTGCAAGATGTGGTTTGCCATTGTATCTTTAAAGATACACATATCATAGAATCCAATTGCCTTTGTATATGTTCCCTTTATCGTCTAAAAGTCTGCTATTGTTCCCTACAATATGTGTTTAATAAAAGTTATGTTTCAAATCACTTAAAACATGTTGTGCTTGTGTTGCATATATTCTACATTAATTTGTTAAAAAATGTGAGGCATGTAGTATAACAATGCGTTGTCATACAATTTTGCATTTTCTCTTTTACTAAAAAATTTGTTTCATGGTTTCGTATGAGTTAATAAGCGATTTTGCATGCCATGTATAGAATCTTATCTTGCAAAGCTTTTTGCAAACTCTCTTTTTCTTTATATGTAAGCAATATTTTACTTTGTGGCTATTTTTGTAACGCATTATAGTAGTAATATTTGTCCTAATCTTAAGATTAATTACTAAAAATATTGCTTTGAAAAGATATTTAAGGTTGGATAACAAAATCAGGAAATGCAAGACTAAAAATGCTAATATCTGATAAACTATATTAACACTTGTAGCTAATGTAATTAAGCTTTTGTTTGCTTGCTACACCTTGTGAATCTGTTGTTATAAATCCACTTACTTATGGTATCATGATAACTGAATGAATAATATCAATTATATTTGCATAATGGTTTTGTTTTTATCAGTTTAATTGCAATTTAATTGCTTTTATATTAAAAACCTTAAGCTAATCTATTTTGCATTATTTTATAGAATCTAAAATATCAATACTCAATGTTATTGATTTTTGAATCAATATATTTTACTAAAGCCTCTTATTAAATTTATGCTAGATGGCAATTTGTAACGAATAATATAGATGTAACAAGCCCTTGTGTTTATACCCATTAAATAAGACTTATGTCTCAAATGTGAATAAGTCTAATTTGTGATAATTATTAATTATTGGGTTGTGATCGTATGATTAGAATCTCAACACTAATTGATTTGGCAAAAATATTAATTTTTTATTATATGGCTTACAAATTTTGAATAATTATCAATTATTTCACTTCCTTTTCTAAAGCCCAAACCACAAGATTCAAATGAGAAAAATACATTTGGTTGATAAAATGAACCATTTTGAGAATTTAACTCACAAAATTCTTGATAAATAACCTTATGGTTTCCATATATACCATTTTTACTTGATATAACCTTTCCGTTTGCATCTAGTATGCTAATGTTTTCTCCTTCTCTACCAAAGGCATGTTTTTTAACCTGCTTTTTATTTAATGGCTCAAAACTAGTTTCAAGCAATAGGGGGTGATTTGGATATAAATCCCATAGAATCTTTAGAATCCTTTTGCTTTGAAATAATATTGTATAGGCTGGATTTAAAAATATTGCTTTTTTGTTTGCCATAATATCATTCATGATTAATGCTAATTCTGGTTCATCTATGCTGATGTTTTCCCATGGTATAAATTTAAACCAAAATTCAAAGTTCGTATCATTAAAAAATACTCCATCAGTAGGACTTAAATTAACCTCATCTACAAAGCAAAAATCAGTTTGTAAGCCTGCATTATTTGCCATATCTTGTAGAAATTTAATTGTTCTTTCTTCCTCTGTGCTACCTCTAACACTAGAAAATAGAATCTTCCATCCCTCATATACTTCATGAAAATTGCTTACATCGTCATTAAGTGTTATCAGCCGTTGAAAGTTTTGCGATATTGCATCATAAATATTATTGAATTGTAAATCAGCGTCATATCCATTTGCTTTTAGCAATGCGTATTGTACAGCGGAAGTTTCATATAACATAGTGGGCGTATCTGCATTGAATTCTAAAAGTTTTATAGGCTTGCCATCAATTCCACCCGATAAATCAAATCTACCATATATATGCCAGTGTACATCTTCTTCAAAACTTTGCACAATTGTATCTACTAGTGAGTTAGGTATATCTAACTCATAAAATAAATCATTTTCAATTACATGATTAGCTGCTTCTACATACATATCATATAATTCATTCCCTGCCTCATAATACGCCTCCGCCTCTTCCTCGCTAATATATATTAACTCATTGCTAATGTATTCTGTGTTGTCTGGATCTGTGTGCCACTCAAGCCCCATATTCTCAAACTCATCTTTGCTAAATGAATTTAATTTTTCAATTTTCATTATACCTTCCTTTTTTACTTTATTTCTAGTTAGCAATTAAGAATAACTAGTTTATGCAATTATAGCAATCTTTGGATACTGCATGTAAATAAATTGCCATTAAGCTACTTTTTATTGAAAGTATATTAGTATTTCGGGTTTATACCAAATATAAAGGAATTCTGATGTATAATATTTTATTTAATTGCGATGAAAAGCACATTAAATATGTGGCAGTTTCATGTTATAGTATTATAATTAATACGAAATCTCAAAAACATAGAGATCCATATATTTTTCACATATTCACAGATGGTATTACAGAAGCCACTAGAAACAAATTAGCTGAATTTGAGGTCAAATTAAATGAAATATATCCATGTAAATTTACCATATATACATTAAGTGATAATGATTTTAGGGATTTTCCACATTTAAGAAATAGTTTTTTATCATATTTTTGTCTCAAGTTAGGTACAGTTTTACCGTCTAATGTGGATAGATGTTTGCTGCTTGGTGCAGATACAATATGCTTCAGTGATATTAGAGAGTTATTTTCTATCGATCTTAAACACAATGTATGTGCTGCTCCTTTAAATGGACTATATATGGATCAAGATTTCTTGACAATGCACAGTAAAGATCCCATGAAACAAGGAATTAAACTGAATGTCAGTAATTATTACAACGACAATTCTATGCTTATAGATTTACAGAAATGGAGAAAACAAGATATTGAGAGTAAATGTATGGAATTTCTAAGAAATTATATTCCTAAATTTAATGAGCAGGATGCAATAAATGTTGCTCTTATTGGTAAAATTATGGAAATTCCATTAAAATGGAATTTCCTCGTTGTATTTTATGAGATTGCTGAAAGCGGTGAAAAGTGTTTTATGGATGAAGTTTCAGATAATATTTTATATACCAGAAAACAATATATGGAAGCTAAACAAGATATTAAGATACTCCATTTTGCTGGAGAATATAAACCTTGGAAGATTATAGATAAATGTCCTCTAATTTATAAAAATTGTTGGTGGAATATGGCTTTTAATACACCTATTTTTAATTATGATTTGAAAATGGAATATATGAATAATGTTGATAATAGCCTTAAACATTTGTTCTTAAGAATTGATGAAATGCAAAAGCAGATTAGATTACTAAGACGACCACATAAAATGATTATTATGCTTATAAAAAAGATACTAAAACTTAAATAAAATATATTGTAAATTTATCATAACATTCTTTATCTAAACGCTTGTGATTTAATGATAAATTGTTATAAAATATGTTAGAATCTAAACTTAATTTGCAATTACATAAGGATAACAAATGAAAAAGACTATTAAAAAAGTCGTATTAGCCTATAGTGGCGGACTTGATACAAGCGTAATATTAAAATGGCTTGGTGATAATTATAATTGTGAAGTGGTAACATTTA
>JARHYT010000070.1 GCA_029264775.1 Helicobacter sp.
TGATCCCGGTGATTTTCAAGGTGGGGATTATTGGGATGAAGATAGTGATTGCGATGAGGATTATACCCTAGATGAATGGGTAGAAGACCAAACAAAAGAACTAAGAGATTTCATTGAAGCTTTAGAGGATTTTGCACGCACAAAGCATTAAACTTTAACAAAGTAAATTTTCATTTCTTTTCTACAAAATCTTTTAGTGATAGAAAATGCCTTTTAAAACTACCAAAGATTTTATGTGCTAAGCCACAAGAAGTGGCACGAGATGTAATAAATGGGCTTAAGAAAAACAAATCAAGAATTTATTCAAAATCTATATGGAAGTATATTGCATTTGTTTAAGCACATGCCAGACTTTATGTTTAAAAACTTCAAACTATAGGAATTCTATTAAAACAAAAAAGATAAATATCTCAATAATAAGCTATAATTGCGTATTTTAATCGTAAAAAGGGATATGATGAAACCTTTATCTATAGTGATTCCCATATATAATGTTGAAAATTATTTAAAGGAATGTTTAGATTCTATAATAAATCAGACATACACAAACTTTCAAGCAATTTTAATAAATGATGGAAGCATAGACAATAGTTATAATATCGCAAAACAATATACAGATTCTAACAAGAATTTTATACTTATAAATCAAGAAAATAGGGGGCTTGGTGAGGCTAGAAATAGCGGGCTAAATTATATTTTTTCACCACAGAATCAACAACAAACAGAATATATAGGGCTTGTAGATTCTGATGATGTTATTGCTAAAGATTATTATGAGAATTTAATATACTGCCTTGATTCAAATAATACAGATATAGCAAAGAGTAGAGATGTTTTTGTATTTAATGATAGCAATTATAATAAAGATATATTTAATGAGATGCAGTCTAAAGAAAAGGGTATTATTCGTAAGGTAAAAAGTAGCAATTTAACAAGTAAAATTGATCCATGGCGTAGTGTTTTTAGAGCTTCATTATTGAAAGATTTGCGTTTTCCGCCTGTTAGATTTGCAGAAGATGTGCCTTTTGGTGTATGTGCTAATGTGATGGCACAAAAGATTGCATTAACAAAAAGTGCAAGATATTTTTATAGGATAAGGGATAATTCATTAACTAAAAAAACCCATTCACCACAAGAATTTTTTAATGCATTTGAATTTATATATAATTTCTTTTTAGCACATGATCTATTGCATACATATACATTGCCAACGCACATATTGCGTCCAAGTGAAAGCTATGAGTATTTGGCAGATGATGAAAATTATTTTCATGAATTACAAAATTTTATTTTATCATTAAATATAGAGCCTAGTGTTTTGGCAAAAAATAATGTTTTATATATGGTGCTAAATACAAATAGTTTAGATGAATTTTTGCAAAAAACACAAAGCTTTAAAGAATGGAGGCGGCATAATTTCCGCATTAGTCTAAATAAAAAACATAAGATAATTAAAATATTTGGTAAAACTATATACAAGAGGTAGGTTTATGAAAAAGGTTGTTATAGTTTTGAAAGATATTACAGAATCTGGTGGTGGAGAGAGAGTGTGTGTAAATTTAGCAAATGCTTTAGTAGAATCTAATGTACAAGTAAGTATTGTGAGTCTTTTTAGACAACAAGATGCACCTGTGTATAACATTAGCAGTAATGTTGAACTGATATATGTATCAAACAAATCGGCTACAACAAAGAATATTATAAAAAAGATTTTTTATAAAACGCTTTATAGAATATTTTTAAGCTATAAAACACATAATATTATTGAGAATCTAAACGCATCTTCTGTTGTAGGGAATGATGGTTGGTTTATGCCATATTGGAAAGTAAATGGGGTAAAATACATTCGTTTATGGCATCTCAATGCACCAAAAAAGCGACATAAAAATTTAGTTCTCTTTAATACTCTTGTAATATTGTCTGCTAATGAGATGGATACATGGCAAACATACCACAATGATATTAAGGTTATACCAAATTTTTTACCAAATATATCAGATATAGTTACTGATTATAATCAAAAAATGGTTATTTCTGTGGGTAGATTCACTCATGAAAAAGGTTTTTTGCGACTTATTGATATTTGGAAAATTATAAGAAATAATGAAAAATATAAGGATTGGAAACTTACAATAGTTGGTGATGGAGTAATGAAGAAAGAAATAGAAGAAAAAATTAATATAAATAATTTGCAGGATTCTATCATACTAGAACCATTCACAAAAAACATAGAATCTAAATATTTACAAGCAAGCATATATGCTATGACAAGCTATTTTGAAGGGTTTGGTATGGTGTTGGCAGAGGCTAGTAGCTATGGATTACCATGTATTGCATTTGACATAGCCACTGGACCAAGCGATATTATAGCGGATCGTTCAAGCGGGTATTTAATAGAAGACAATAATTTATGCGATTTTGCTACTAAATTACAGGATTTGATGAGTAATAGGGATACAAGGGAGATTATGGGCGTGAGAGCAAAGCAAAGGGTAAAAGATAGATTCAGCAAAGACAATGTAATAAAATTATGGTTAGACATCTTATAATGAGTATAGAATATCGTTTTTGATATATATACTATTTGTGAAAAGTAAATTTAAAGTAAAGGTTTTTAGGATATACTTTTGATAACTTAAAATAAATGCAGAGAGGGCTACATGAAAAAAACATACAATATAGGCGTTCAATCTTTTAAGTTTTTTATATATTCAACTATAATAGCTTTTTTGTTTGCATGTGCGTCTAATAATGTTGGCAATACAGATGGTAGTGGCGAGCATCTTGATGATCTCACTTTGTTGCATAAGGCTATGAATGCTAAACATGGTAGGACTGATAGCTATTATGCTAACTTAGCCGTAGCAGATGGAGATTATGATAGAGCATATGTGTTGCATCAAAAAGAATGTGTGCAGGGTTCTGTCATTGAGTGTCTCAATGCTTATTATGTTGGCGAGGAAAGGGCGTTAAGCAATTATGATAGCATGAATTTTGCACAGCAATTAGTAAATAGTGTTGAGATTAGCTATAAAGCATGCAAGAGAAATGAGAGTTTAGGTTGTGTGAATTTGTTTTTTGCATTTGAGGCATTAGATGATAATAATGAGTTTATAAAAAGTATAATAGCACCTTCTTTAGAACATTATAATGATGAGATTATTGCTGATAAAGCATTAAAATTAACAAAGAAAGAATGCGAAAGCGATGATGCTACATCTTGTTTTTTTCATGCTAGAATGTTACGCATAATAGATCATTATGCTGATGTAGAATACTTTGTTAATAAAAGTTTAGATTTAGGTTATATATTGGCACCTTTTGTCAGACTTCCTATGCAGTCACCACAAACAATATCATATTTTAAGCGTTCATGTGCCTTAAATGAAGCGTTGTCGTGTAGATATGTGGCATATTGGTTAGAAAAGTACGAAAATAATAAAGCGTTAGCTAAAGAATTTTATCAGAAGTCTTGTAAATTAGGTTTGCAATCAGCTTGTGATGAAATGAGAAAAGTAAAGAGTGGCGATAAAGTCGATGAAGTCGGCTCGCCTATTATCAATAGAAGGTAGGGCTAGTTTGATATGTACTCATTGTTGGAGGTTTTATGATTATTGGAATACCAAAAGAGATTATGAATCATGAATATAGGGTTGGATTGATACCAAGTGATGTTAAGACATTGAAACAATCTAATTCTAAACATGTAATTTATGTAGAGGATAAGCTTGGCGAGCCTATAGGGTATTCAAATAATGACTATGAAGAAGCTGGAGCAAAAATAGTTAAAAATGCAAAAGATATATGGGAACAATCAGAATTTATAATCAAATGTAAAGAACCTTTAGAAAGTGAATTTAAATATTTGCGTAATGATATGATTCTTTATAGTTTTTTAGATCTAGCCTATTCAAGAGAGTTAGCACAAGCTCTAGTAGATTCTAAGGTAACCTCAATTTGTGGAGAGACAATAGCAGGACCAAAAGGAAATTACCCTGTCTTATCTGTTATGAGTGAGGTTACAGGTAAATTTGCTGCACAACATTTAGCAACGCTTTTAGCTACGAATTATGGGGGTAGGGGAGTTCTTATTGGAGGTTGTGCAGGCGTTCAACCTGCTAAAGTCGCAATAGTAGGTGGTGGGGCTGTTGGGCTTAGCGCGGCAAATGTACTTGTTGGTATGGGTGCTGATGTGTGGATTGTTGATATTGATATGACAAAGCTAGTGAATCATCCATTGGTAATTAACAATAGAGTTAAGGTGTTATATGCTAATGAAAATGGTATAAAGTCCGCACTAGATTGTGCAGACGGATTGATTGGGGCAGTATTGGTAACTGCTACTTCTACACCAAAAGTTATAAAGAGGGAACATTTAAAACTTATGAATAAAGGTGGTGTTGTGCTTGATGTTTCTGTTGATCTTGGCGGTTGTATTGAAACCTCAAGACAAACTACGCACGACAATCCAACATATATTGAAGAAGGACTATTGCATTATGGTGTTCCAAATATACCCGGTGTAATTGCAAGGACATCTAGCATTACTTATTCATATGAATCCTTGCCATATGTTCTAAGTATAGCAAATAATGGCTGGAGGGAAATGTTAAAAATGCCCGGTGCTATTGGCGGATTAAATGCCTATGATGGCAAGATTGCGCTAAAATCTGTTGCAGATTCATTTAAATTGCCATATATTGATACTAATAGTTTGATATAGTTTAGGGGAATATATGCAAAATATGGTGAATGATTCTGATTTGAAAGCAAGTCGTGTTAAGGAGTGGTTTTTTTTAATTTTAGCAATAGTATTAGAAGTTAGTGGTGTAGCTATGCTCAATGCCATTCCATTATGGCTCAATCCATTTTGTGAAGATGGTTTTTTAATAATAATGGGTTTTAGCGTTGAGCCAAAGTATATTTCAAAAATGGTTTTGCTAGTTATGATAATTGCATCTTATTACAGCATGTCTTTTGCTTTGAGAAAGATTGCTTTAGGTGTGGCATATTCTGTGTGGGAAATTGTCGGAATGATTGGAATCTTGCTTATTTCATTTCTATTCTTTCCGCCAGATTTAACAATACAGCAATATATAGGAATAGCTGTTGGTTGCATTGGTATTATATGTGTTATTTTAGGCGAAGAACATTAAATTTATAGGTTTTATTGAATATGGACTCTTTTTTGCTAAACAAATTGCATGTTACAATAAGGGGCTTATTAATGATAACTACTAAAAGGTTGTGTATTCTTTTTATTTGTTTATTTTCTTCTATGTGTTTAAATGCAAACACAAATCCATTTGTAATTAATGCAAATCAAAGGGACTTTCAAGCACAACAAAAAAATAAGGGCAAAAAGCATTTAACTACAGAGAGCATACAGCTGCCAAGCAATGCTAGAGAGCTAAAGAGCGTAACATTGATATTTCAAAATATTGATGGCACACTAGAGAATAGAGAGCTGCGTATAGATAAGACCATTGATTGGCATTATCCAATTAAGATTACACAACAAGAGGCGGTAAGAAATATTGCTAAAAGATACTTTAGTTTAAATGATTTTGAGTTTTTTATGGAAGGCACAACCTTTGTAATTAGTTCTCCAAAACATAGAATCTTGAGGCATTTTTTACTTGCTAATCCTGCAACAATAATAGTAGATTTTAGCAGAGATAGAGGCAATTCATATGATGGTAAAATTGGTACTGGTGAAAAATATTTTTCAGATGTTAGCGTAAATTCTAAAAATGATTTATATAGAGTAAGTATAGTGCTTGATGGCATATATCAATATACAATGAAGCATGGTAAAAATAATACATATACAATAGAGCTTAAATAGTATTGCTAGTAATATATAGTTAATTTTATGTGATTATGTCGCTATTTTTGAATCATTATCTAATTAACTGGTTTTTATCTGTCCTACCATTAGAATCTTGTTATTGTAAAATGGTTTTAAACTTATATATTGTTATAATCAAAAGTTAGCATATTAGATTCTAAATTTATAGATTCTAATAATTAAAGTTATGGCATGAGCCTTTAATACAATAATCATGTAATTAAATAATTTAAGTAGATATGATAACTTGTTTCATTATATGTTATAATTTATCATTTAAAAAGGATTTGTATGGCGGTATTTGCTTTTGTTGTATTATTGTTATGTGTAGTTGTGCTGTTTTTTGGTGTAAAAATTATCTCGCAAACTGATATTGCTATTGTTGAGCGGTTGGGACGATTTCATAGGGTACTTGATGGAGGATTTCATTTTATTGTGCCTATAATTGATAGATTAAGTGCCGTTGTGAGTGCTAGGGAGCAAATGATAGATATAGGGCGACAACAAGTGATTACAAAAGATAATGTCAATATTAATATTGATGGAATTGTATTTTTAAAGGTGTTTGATGCCAAGTCGGCTGTATATAGTGTAAATGATTATAAACAAGCAATTTCTAATCTTGCCACAACGACATTGCGTGGTGAAATAGGACGCATAAACCTTGATGATTCCCTTTCATCTCGGGATCGTTTAAATGCAGCTTTGCAGGTAGCTTTGGGTGATGCAGCAAATAATTGGGGTGTAAAAATTATGCGTGTTGAGATTAGTGAAATATCTGTACCGAAAGAAATTGAAGCTGCGATGAATATGCAAATGAAAGCAGAGCGGGAAAAACGAGCCATTGAGCTTAAAGCACAGGCGGAAAAAGAGGCATTGATACGCAATGCCGAAGCCTTAAAGCAAGAGAAAGTTTTGCAGGCAGAAGCTATTGAGCGTATGGCAGATGCAAAAAAATACGAACAAATTGCTCTTGCACAGGGGCAAAGCGACGCAATGAAACTTATTGCTAATCAAATGAGTGTGAATACTCAAGCAGCAGAGTTTTTGCTAGCAAAAGAACGCATTGTGGCTTTTACTGAAATGAGTAAAAACCCAAGTAAAGATAAGGTAATTATTCCCTATGAAACACATGAATTTATTGGGGGGCTTAGCGTAATTAGTGATTTTCTAGCAAAAAACAAATCGATTGATAATATAGAGTAGTAAATAAATGTCTTTTATTGTGCTTCTATGTTCAGGCATTATTCTTGTTGTAGTAGAAATATTGTTTGCCTCTTTTTTTCTATTATTTGCTGGTATCGGTTTTATTATTACGGCTATACTTGAGTATTTTATAGGATTTGAAGTATTTGGCAATGCTTATGTGTGGCAGGCTATAAGCATTTGCGTATTTTCTTTTATATCACTTATTGTGCTAAAAAAGCCTATTAAGTCATGGTTTGCAGACTCTCAAACATATGAAGATTCTTTACAAAATGGTAGTGGTATAGGTGAGATACGGCAGGGCATGGTATATTTTAAAGGTTCATTATGGGCTTATGAAATTTTAGATTCTACCACCTTAATGCACAAGCAAAATGATATGGATTCCAAGTTTTTTAAAGATGGGGATAAAGTAGAAGTATTAGAAATTAGAGATAATAAGGTTATTATTAAATATGGATAGTATCCTAAAATTTATAGTACTAATTAAGCTTTGTAGCAATCTTAGATCAACTATTATTGATTGTTTATATTTTTAATTTAGCGATTTGCAATATTATTTTGGCTACATAGCAGATTGGATTCTGTAGAAATTAAGTTATAAAAAATCAATACATGAAAACAAGGTTAATAGATCAATAACAATGTACCAAATCATTTAATATAATTAAGAACAAATAAAAACATGGTTAAATAAAATTAGCCATATAATAGTTAAGTTAAATCAAATCAATAAAGTTTTATGAGTCCAAACTATTTTTATATTTTGCTATAAACCTAGATTAAAACCTACAAATATAAAATTAGCAAAAAAATATATAAGTATAGAATCTTGATTTGCAAATATAAATTTAGAATCTAAATATATTTTATAATTTTTATTAATAAATATTCATAGCTTTTGTGTTTATCTGATGGTGGATTTTTATATATCTATATGTTTGTTTATGTTTAATATTGATTCTAGGGATAAAATCAGAAAAGAATTATTTCATATTGATAAAGCAGATAATATAACCATTAAAAAATTAGATGCAAATGCAAAGATTATAAAAAAATACACCAAAATAAAGATATTTTATTAAAAATTACTTTTATAGATAAAAGAATTAAAAAGCTACAAATACTTTTACTATGATTTAATAAATATAAATATATATAATATATTTTAATAGGATATATAATGACTTAATATGTGATTTAATAATGAAATGATTTAATAATTAAATAAAATATAGCTATTTTATATTTTTTTGCTACAATACATTATTACGATAAAAAGGATAAACATGCCAAGAGATATTCATAAAAGTAAAGAGTATTTTACTCAATATATTGCAGATAA
>JARHYT010000005.1 GCA_029264775.1 Helicobacter sp.
TTCATCAATAGCCCTTGTTGTCTCTGCTATTGATAATTGTTCTGGATTAAGCACAAATATAATCCCTGATTGTTTTTCATCATGTAGCATGTTAAAAAACTTAGTATATAGCAAATGCCTTTCTTCAAGTCTATCATGCAATGGCTTTTTACCCTCTATATGCCCTATTATACCCTCTAAATGTTGGCTTTTATCTTGCTTACTCAAAAGTGTTTTACTCCATTCTTTAAGGATTTTTGGTAATGCAAAAAGCCTTAGCGTATGTCCTGTTGGTGCAGTATCTACTATTATTCTATCCCATGTGCTTTTTGTAATAATATGAATGAGTTTATCAAAAAGTGCAGACTCTTGGGCTACCCCACTTTTTTTTACATTATTATAATAAGAATCTAGCATATCATAAGAAGATGCAGCAATAAATTGTTTTGTTAAAGTAGCTACATTTTCTACATATTCATGAACTTCTTTTTTTGGATTTATCTCAAGAATATAAAAATTATCTTCCACTAAGATACAATCATGAGATTGTTGTATGTTAAAAATATCATTTAGATTATGTGCAGGATCTGTAGAAATAAGTAATGTTTTACTCCCACTTCTAGCAGATAGCAAAGCAAGGGCACTAGAAATTGTGCTTTTGCCTACACCACCTTTACCACCAATAAAAAGATTCTTAGGGAGTCTCATTAGCAACAACACATACAAGGAAAACTATCAAAATGAGAATATTCCATACCCATTCTTTTATGCCATTCATGGAACTTTGGCATCAAATCTATTAACATTTCTAGTGTATAAAAAGAAAAAGGATTCTCAATACCCATTATTTCAGAAAAGGTAATAATCATAAAAAAATCATCAATTTCTCTTTGCTCTCGTTTGATACTTGAACCATATTTAGTAAAGTATAAATTTTCTATGCCTTTATTCATTTTTGATAAAAGGCATTTTAAATCCATATTAAGCACTTTTTTCTTCTTTCAATGTTTTACTAATAGTAGATAATGCCGAAAGCACGACTAAAATAGTAACCACAAGAACTAAAATATCAATAACAAATAAAAGCCAATCAGAATTTGTGTAAAATTCTTTAGTTTTTACTAATGCACCCCAAAACGCCATAGTTAGAATAAATACCATAGGGATAAGCACAACCAAAGAACCGCCAACTTTTTTATTTTTAATCAAAATAACTGCTATTGTAAGTAATGTTAAAGAAGCAAGTATTTGATTTGTAGCACCAAATAAAGGCCATATAGCAACCTGATTAGCACCTCCCTCTCCTATGCCATTAATAGCCATTAAAAATGAAGTTACAACAGCAACAATAGTAGCAATAGCATTCTTTTTCAAAAATGGTATTTTATATATCTCACCCCATTCTTGTATAATGTATCGTTGCAAACGAATACCAGCATCCATTGTAGTAGCAGCAAACAAAATAAGCATAAGTGAGAAAAGCGTAGAAGCGGCACTATAAGATAATCCAATACCTTTTTCCACAATAGCACCACCACCAGTGGCAAAATTACCCGGACCACCTTTAAAGAGTGTTACCCATGTTTCAGGATTAAGACCTGCATTAGCACCTAAAAGCCCAACACCAGCAACACATATAATAATAGTTCCAAGTGCCAAACTTCCTTCACCAACAGCACCTAAATAACCAACAAATCTCACATCTGTTTCTTTATCAATCTGTTTTGAAGTAGTCCCACTTGCTACAATACCATGGAATCCACTAATAGCACCACAAGCAATAGTAATAAATAGTATAGGTATTAACACGCCCCAATCACCATTTTTTATAGCAGGTATAATATCTGGTGCTAAAACAGGAGGATTGACAATTAATATAGAACCATATAGTAATAATAAACCTATAAATAATTGGATACCATTTACATAATCTCTAGGTTGTAATAACATCCAAACAGGCAATATAGAAGCAATACCTGCATAAATAAATAAAATCACAACCCATTGTCTAAGAGAATCTAATCCCCCCACATTTTCAGGCAAATTAACAGGAAAAGCAACACCAACAGGAATTAAAGCATATAATGCAATAACTGCCACTATAGTAACCAAAGTTAGATTCATTTTAAATTTATAAATGGCTTGCCCCATTATAAGAGCTATAAGTATAGCACCCCAAGCAGGTATAATTGTCGTAGGATGCTCTACAGATTCTTTAGCAATAATTACACCAAAAGCCGCATTTACCATTAAAAGCACTAAAAATATAACAACCATAAAAAGTTGCCCAACCTTTGAGCCAACAACTCTTTGACAAACCGTTCCTATAGATTTACCTTGATTTTTTACACTAGCCCATAAAGCTGACATATCATGAATACCAGCAAAAAACACAGTGCCAATAACAACCCATAAAAATGCAGGTAACCATCCCCATTGCACCGCAATAGCAGGTCCAACAATAGGAGCAGCACCAGCAACTGCAGTAAAATGATGCCCCCATAATACAAACTTATTTGTAGGACAATAATCTATATCATCTCTTAATTCATGTGCAGGGGTTTTATTTTTATCATCTAGCTTTAATATTTTTCCAGCAACAAAGCGAGAATATACAAACCAGCCAAAAGCAAACATACAAACACCTATGAGTAACAATACTAATGCACCCATTTATACTCCTTAAAAAAACCTAAAGTTCATTCATTGTATTGTTTTATGTAGTTTATTTTGTTTATTATATATGCAAAAACAATATATTATATATAATAATTACATAAAGTAACACAAAAATATTTTTTCATATAATTTATTGTATAATAATTAGCTATAAAATAATACACAGCAATAAAACAACATATGCAATTCATCAGGTAAATACTATAAAAAACAAGCATTTTATTTAGCTAATCACCTCACAATAAAACAAACAATTAAACAATAAATACAACAAAGACAAATCACATACAGGAAATAATTAGCCCATATACAAAAGCAGACATTAAACAATATAAAAAAATAATAATTAATAATGTTTAATAAAAGGCTCTAAAACTAATTAATTTAAACACTTTTTAACCATTTCAGATATTCTCTTACCAGTTGCAACAGGGCTAATCTCTTTTGTAGCACCCATAACTCTACCAAAATCCTTAGAATCTTTTGCACCTACCCTTTCTATGATCTGTCTTACAGCACTTTCTAGTTCTACATCATCTAATTGCCTTGGTAAATATTGCATAATTATATCAATCTCAAAACTTTCTTTTTCAGCTAGATCTAATCTTTGTGCTTTCAAATAACTATCTTTTGCATCTTCTCTTTGCTTTAAAGCTGTCTTTAGTATAGAAATGCAATCATCATCACTTAAAACAATTCTTTTATCAACTTCAACTTGTTTTAAAGCAGAATGCAAAGTACGCAAAGCATCCCTTTTTGCAGTATCACCACTTTTCATTGCTTCCTTAATGTCAGCCATCATTGAATCTTTAATACCCATAATAATCCTTTAGGAATGTAATTTGCTTGAATTATACAATATTTTACTAAAGGATTAGTATGAAAAAGTTTAGTTTAGCGATTTTATTACCAGCCCTATTATGTGCTTATGAACCAGAAATCGATATGAATGCCCCAGATTATGTAAATGATATGCCCTCAAAAGACTTTGTGCCAGAGTTTTCAAGACCGGGTTCTTTATTTGGACAAGGAGAAAGACCGCTCTTTGCAGATAGAAGGGCTATGCGTGTAGATGATTTGATCACTATTAATGTCAAGGAAAATATCACAAATGACTTTAAAATAGATAAAAAATATAGCGGTAGCAGCGGAGGCAATATTACACCGCCTCAAATGGCATATAATGGACAGGATGCACAACAGCAAGCAAATACAGCATATTTGAACGATCAGGTAAATTACACGCTAACAAAACCTAATAATTCTACAAATTTTCAAGGTGGCGGAACATATTCTCAATCACAGAATCTAGCATTGACTATAACTGCTAGAATACTGAAAGTTATGGAAAATGGCAATTATTTTATATATGGAAAGCAGGAAATGTTAATAAATGGAGAAAAGCAGATATTGCAAATTAGCGGTGTTATAAGACCTTATGATATACAACAAAATAATACAATAGATAGTAAGTATATAGCAGATAGTAAAATTTCTATTGTTAGTGTTGGAAAAATTTCAGAAACAACAACAAAAAAGCCAACAACAGATTCAGTAGAATCAAACTGGCCATACTAACCAAATTACACTATATAAACAGACCAATTATCTATATAGAATATAGTTGGCATAACTATACATAAATAAATGGTAGTTGCTATAAAGTCTTTTTCTAGCTGGAATATTTTATGCCATGCCCTATACTTAAATATTTGCCTGATGAATTACATTTATTTAAAACTTTAGCAGTGTTGTTAATACCTCCATGCTAACTAAGCTCTACTCTTAAATAGTCAATCAATCTTATTAAAATTCATAGGTTAAAAACAAATAGCATTTTAGATTCTGTATTGCTTAATTTATTGATTATTTGATTGATAGCATATAAAATAATTTTACAAACCTTTATGTGTATTTTACTTGAGTATAATTTTATATTAAATTTAAACCACCACACAATCAGTATTATGCAAACCAAATAATTCATAATAAATTAATGTGAATTGTATTTTAGATATATTTGTTTATAGCTTGTAAATAGGCTTTATAGAATCATCGTTTCATAAAACCAAATTAAAGCTACATATCATCTATTTTAGAATGATGGCTTTGCAGTTTTGCTACTTACAGATGGCAATACTGGATAACTCACTTGAGGCATTTTACCATCAAGGGATTTAAAAAATGCTACAATAGATTCTATCTCTTTATCATTTAATTCAGCACCAACCTGAATTTTTCCCATTTCTCTAATCGCATCTTTAACATCCCAAAACTGCCCATTATGAAAATAAGGTGCGGTTTGCATAATATTTCTTAGAGTAGGAGTTTTTACTAAACCATCTTTATCACCTCTAAAATCACCAACATTTAAAAATTTATACTCTCCTGTTATCCCAAAAGATTGCATTGAACCACCCAAATTTATACCTGTATGACATCCAGAACAACCTTTTTCTATAAAAGTATTAAGCCCCTCTTTCTCTTTCGCACTCAAAGCACTAAGATTCCCATTCATAAAAGAATCAAATCTGCTTGGTGTTACAAGAGTTAATTCATACAAAGCAATTGTATCTGCAATAAGTTTAAAATCTATTTTCACATTTTTACCATACGCATTTTTAAACTCACTTACATATTCTGGTATGGAAGTGATTTTTTGCACAACTAGATCTGGCTTAGCATCCATCTCCGCAGGATTCTGAATTGGTCCTTGTGCTTGATCTCCCAAATGGCTAGATCTACCATCCCAAAATTGCACATCGTTAAAAGCTGAATTTAGAGTAGTAGGACTATTTAAGTGATGAGGATTTGCACTCCATTTATGACCTATAGCAGCAGGGACAACATCTGTTCCGGCTAACGCCAAATTATGGCAAGTGTTACATGATATTAGGTTTGAGCTTGATAGTCTTGGGTCAAAATAAAGTTTCTTTCCTAATTCTATTTGCTCCTTTGTAAGGAGTGGTGAATACCCCTTAGCCATGCCAGTTTCTCTTATCTTTTTTTGCTGATAGCTAGCCAACTCTTTTCCTGTTGGAATAGCTTGTAATCCAGAATCTTTTGCTTTTTGCAAAATTTCTTTATCACTAGGAAGTGTGCTCGCTGCAAATGCTATCGCTATTGTGGCAACACTAGCAATAGCCATACCTAAACTAAATGACTTCTTATTCATTATCATTCCCCTTAACATAGATTACATGCAATTCTTTACTATGAAATTCCATGAGAACAAAATTATAACTTATTTTTTTAATAAACGATAAAAATTATTATATAAAAATAATACTTTTTTAATAGTATATAATATATACATATTTTATAAAATTCATAAAACATAATGCTATTTAATAATGTATGAAAAAAATAAATATTGCTATTGATTGTTGTAGTATATAATAGACTATATTTATAGTAATTTTATATCAATAAAATGTTATTATTTGCAATTACTTATAGCTTCATTGTGATCTATCAAATCTTGTATGGTTGAAATCTTTTGTTTTGGTATCAGGTTAAATGTTTCTTTAGCATTTTTGCAATCCCCTTTTTTATAGAATCCCCATGCTAAGCTATCTAAATATTCTATTGAATTTGGTTCAACTGCCAAAGCCTTACTTACATAATTCATACCATCATCAATATTGATATTATGATCAATCATCAAATAACCTAAAAAATTATAGAAAAAAGCATCATCTTTTGTTAAAGTTTGATTATTTTTATTAAGCTCTTTATTTCTTTGTGCCAATACTTCTTTTAAAGTTTTTATTATCGGCTGTAAGTTATTTTCATTTTTATTTTTTATTGTCTCATATTTATAAACAGCACTCAATCCTAAAAAACCTATTCTCTTTGTATCTTTGTATAATTTTTCTGCTAGCTGTATTGCTTTGACAAATTCTTGTTTATCTGCATATATATACATAAGCAATTCTTCACCATCATTATCAAGAATACTTGCATATTTTGTTAAAAAACCTACTGCTTCATCATACAATTGCAATTGCACCAAAATACTTATAAATAAATTAGCATTATCTGTAGTCTTTTCATCTAAAAATCTTTTTTTTAAGCTCTCCTTTAATATGTCCAACCTATTAACTCGTGAATAAAGCATAAAGAAATTTTCTAAATCTATATTATAAGAACTATTTGATATATACTCATCTAAATATCTCAATGCTTCGTCTATCTTATTTTGCTGCATATATATGGATATTATTTTATTTAAAGATTCCAACTTTAACTTTGTTTCATCTACCATTTCATCATTATAAATAGCAATTAAATGCTCTAATGCTTTATCTAATTCATTTTGTTGTATATATAAACCGCTAAGTATATAATGTATTTGCAATGTAGGATTATTATCTATAATTCTTTCAAGCAATATAATAGCAAAACTATATTCTTTCTTACGGACATGATCTTCAGCAATTATTAGATTAATATCTGAATCATCGGTATCTTTACTTAACTTTTGATATAATTTTGCATTTTCTAGAGCCTTAGATATATCTCCTGCTTGACTTTGCGTGATAGCTAATTGTTTCAAAAAATAAACATCTCTTGTCCTATCGTAAATAGATTGATATACTTTACTTGCATCTATAAATTTACCTTGTGCTAAGAAATCAGCTGCCTTAAGCATGTCTAAATCTGTTTGCTTAGCCGTAGAAATACCTTTGGATATATGATATTGTGTTGATTCGTCATAAATATCTGCATACATAAAATTACATATAAATACAACATTAAAAACATACACTTTTAAAAAACTTCTCATACATATCATTGAAACCCCTTTTTTACAGATCCTTATTGTTTGGTAAAACACCAATACATCTTTTCATAACTTCCCTATTATCCCTTTTATATGCATTCCAAAAGGGAAATGTTTTGCATTGCATAGGTCTAACAGGATATATACTGCATTGTTTTTTCACCTCATCAAAAAATACACATTTAATACCATCCTCTTTATTAGTACATGCCTGTTCTATAAATGAAAAACGCATACCAACTTTTTTCACATATCGCAAACAAAAATCTTCAAATGATATATTCAAAAATTTACTGATCGTATCCATTTCTGCAATACTCGCAAATATATATCCACTTTCACCATAGCAACATTTTCCACCACACTCAAAACATTTATCACAATTGAATACAAAATCATAACCTTCTTGTGCAATAATACTGCCATTAATCTCATTAATATCAATTTGAGTCTTCATGATATCTAATCTTTTTGCTAAATTTATACCTGTTTTATATATTGTAACAATTTATACTTAACAAAATAGCAAAATATCAATAAACATGTTTTTATTGTATAATATAAAAATATTTTAATGCTAAGCATATGTGAAATTAAGGGAATATAATGACAATAAGAGAAAAATATGTACAATTTTTTAAAAGCAAAGGGCATGAAGTTTATGATTCTATGCCACTTGTACCAGATGATGCTAGCTTGCTCTTTACTAATGCGGGTATGGTGCAATTTAAAGATATTTTCACTGGTAAAATACCAATACCAAGCAATCAAAGGGCAACAAGCTCTCAATTATGTATTCGTGCAGGTGGAAAACATAATGATTTGGAGAATGTAGGTTATACCGCAAGACATCATACGCTATTTGAAATGTTAGGTAACTTTAGCTTTGGCAATTATTTCAAGGAAGAAGCAATAGATTATGCATGGGAATTTGTTACAGAAATTTTAGGATTCGATAGATCTTTACTTTATATAAGTGTGCATGAAAGCGATGATGAAGCATTTAATTTATGGTGTAAATATGTAGAACCAAGTCGCATTCAAAAAATGGGAGACAAAGATAATTTTTGGCAAATGGGAGATAGCGGTCCATGTGGTCCATGCAGTGAAATATATGTTGATCAAGGTAATAAATATTTTAATTCAAAAGAAGATTATTTTGGTGGTGAAGGCGATAGATTTTTGGAAATATGGAATCTAGTTTTTATGCAATATGAACAAAAGGATGGCAAAAGGTTGCCTTTACCAAAACCTAGCATTGATACAGGTATGGGTTTAGAACGAGTTGTCGCATTAAAAGAAGGAAAGATAAATAATTTTGATACAAGTCTTTTTTCACCTCTCATTAAATGTATAGAGAAATTAACAAACAAAAAATACTATCATGACAATGAGGTATTAGATAACACAATGAATTTTGATTCTAAACAAATAGATGAAATAAAACGCATTCAAGCAAGCTTTAGAGTTATAGCAGATCATGCTAGAAGTGTTGCATTTTTGTTAGCACAAAATGTAAATTTTGATAAAGAAGGTAGAGGTTATGTTTTGCGTAGAATCTTGCGAAGAGGAGTAAGACATGGTTATCTTTTGGGGCTAAGAAATGCGTTTTTGCACGAGGTTGTAGGTTCTGTATGTGAAAGCATGAATGATGCTTATCCCTACTTAAGCGAGAGAAAAGAAGCAATACAAGAGCAATGCAGAAATGAAGAAGAAAGATTCTTTGAAACTATAGATTTAGGTATGGAATTGTTTAACACAGAGCTTAAAAAATTAAACAATGAAGATAAATTTAGCGGTGAAGTTGCATTCAAACTTTATGATACCTATGGCTTTCCGCTTGATTTAACACAGGATATGCTAAAAGATAAGAACATGGAGGTAGATATAAATGCCTTTGAAACTTACATGCAACAACAGAAAACACGCTCAAAAGCAAGCTGGAAAGGTAGCGGAGATTTGTTAAAAACTGGTGATTTTAATGAGCTTTTATCTAAATTTGGTAAAAATGAATTTATAGGCTATGATTGTTTATCTTCAGAATCTAGAGTTCTAGCTCTACTAGATTCTAATTTTAAAAATACAGATTCTATAAATAGTAACAATGAGGGATATATAATGCTTGATAAAACCCCATTTTATCCAGAGTCAGGCGGACCAGTAGGAGATAAGGGAGAGTTATTTATAAATCAAAGCCTTATAGCAAAAGTGCTCGATACCCAAAAATATTTTGACTTAAATATATCACATGTAAAGGTGCTATCAACAATTAATGTAAATGATATGATATCTGCTAGAGTAGATTCTATACGACATGAAATAATTAAACATCATTCAGCTACACATCTATTGCATTTAGCATTGCGTAAGGTTTTAGGTAATCATATTGCACAATCAGGTAGCTTAGTGGAATCTAATCGCTTGAGATTTGATTTTTCACACCCGAAAGCATTAAGTTATAATGAATTGAGTGAAATAGAAGAACTAGTTAATAAACAGATTTTAGACAATAGCAATCAAATATGTGAAAATATGAATATAAGTGAGGCAAAGAGCAAAGGTGCTATGGCTTTATTTGGTGAAAAATATGGAGATGAGGTAAGGGTTATATCATTTGGAGAATCTATTGAGCTTTGTGGCGGAATCCATGTCAAAAATACATCAGAAATAGGGAGTTTTTATATTACTAAAGAAAGCAGTGTGAGTAGCGGTGTAAGAAGAATTGAAGCAGTATGTGGCAAGGCAGCGTATATTTACGCCAAGAATGCTTTAGAGATTCTAAACAGAGCAAAAGAAGAATTAAAATCACAAGATTTAATGCAAGGTATAGATAAACTAAAAGTGCAATTAAATACATATAAAAATAAATCATCTCATCAAGCAAAGCAAAATATAAAAGATTTACAATATCAAGATATAAAAGGCATTAAGGTTATTATACAAAAACTAAATATCAGCGTAAATGATGCAAAAGAGCTTATAGACTCAGTAAAGAATCAAAATGATAAAATAGCTATTATGATATTTATAGAATCAGATAAAGTAAATATATTATCAGGTGTAAAAAATATATCACTAAAAGCAAATGATTGGATAAAACAAGTAGCACAATTGCTAGGCGGTAATGGTGGAGGTAGAGATGACTTTGCTACTGCCGGCGGAAAAGATAAAGATAAAATACATGAAGCAATTGATTTAGCAAAAAAGATAGCACTAGAAATGTTGTAGTAAATTCCGTTAGAACATAAGTGTATTGAGTGATGGTAGTATAATTTAATCACTACAATTATTAAGTCTTTGGTTTGCAGTAATATATAGCATATTATATTAATATTGCCTTAGAATCTACAGCTTATTCCTCATGGATTTTTATATCTGAAATCGCACAAACACCACAAAGAAATTGATGTTTGATAATTATCCTTATTCCCGCCTAATTTCTATACACAAAATATAGGTGGATTTATCACAATTTATGTTAAAGATGTCAAACTTAACAATATTTCCAACAATATAAAAGAACAAAACAAATATGAGATATACAGATACCTATTTGAAATGCTATTGTTTTTATAAAATATTCTGCAATTATGCTAGTAGATTATACTATATTGACTTATCAAACTTCATTCCTTTATTGAAGATTTAATACTTAATCTATTTGCACAAAGTGAAACTACACCTAATGCGACAAAAGCACTTAGACGGAATTTATAAGATATGAAATAAATAAGAAATTTTATATTATAACTTAACATAAACGATAGCAAAAAAGAGAATTTTAATAAATAACTACTGCATGATACACAAATCACAACACCATAAAGATGTAATATGATACGCAAGGTTGCATTGAAAGATTAAAACTGGAGCATAAAAAAATAACCACAAAATCTAGTCATATCCACACCTTAAAACTTTAACAGCAAATTAAGAGGTACAATTACGATTAAGAGCAACACTATAAAGACATTTGCTTAATTTTACCTGATCTTTTCATAAAATTCATCACAACCAAGATCAATTATGTGTCTATATCCTCTAGTTATTAAAAAGTCTGGAATGTCGCTAGTTTTATAATTGTTTTCTATACCGATGAGCTGTATATTATACTTATTAAAATCTATACTTTCCAATATTTTTATCTCCCCTCCTTCAACATCTATACTTAAATAATCAATATTGTTTGTTTTGTCTTTCATTATAGTATCAAATCTAGCACCTGAAATTTTTACAATTTCATAGCTACCACCAAATTCTTCAATTTCTTTTTGAATTCTCTCTAAATGTCTTTTATCATATTCATCCACTATACCACTCAACATTTGTGGACCGGTAATCTGCATAAAATTGACTTCTCCATCCGTATTACACAAAGCAACATTATGCTTTGATATTTTATGATTGGGGCGATTTTCTAATAATTTTTCATATACATTGCTATCTGCCTCTATTAATACCCCCCCCCCCCATTATCTGTAATATCACTATCAAATATATAAGTATTACTAAGAGATATGCCGTCATTTGCACCAATATCAACAAAAAATATAGGTCTATCCAAGTTTCTATAATAATATTTAACAAATTTAACAAATAAATCTTGTCTATTAGGAAAAAACACATAATAAGCCCTCTTAAATATGGTCTTTAATTTCATAATATAACCCAAACCATAAATAATAATTGTGGCTATCTAGCATACTTTGTTAAATATCATTAAAAATATCAACAATCAAAAATTCTTTTTAAATCATGTTTTAAAATAACAAGAGATGAACCAATAAATAGCACATCTTTAAGCAAAAATCCATCAAATCCCATTTGCATCATTAGACTTAAAGTAGTTAAAGAAGTAGCCAACACACCCAAAGCACCAATAATACCAAACTTTGGATTTAAAAAACTAATTATTAGACAAATATAGATAATACCTTCCACAATACCCAAAGCATATGAGGCACCAGCATCACCAAGCAAACTTGGCAAAAATTTTAACCATGTACTAGCAAACATAGGCTTAAGTTCTTCAACTTCAAAATCAAACCATTTAGAAATACCAAACACAAGAAATACCACAATCACAGCTAAACGCAAAACAAACACATCAACACTTGTATTCAAGATACGACATATAAACTTATTCATGTTAAACCTACCTTTAATTACTATGGATTAAATTAAACTCAAATCAATATAAAATGAGAATACTAATTAGATAATAATAACAATTAATAAATAAACTTATTATATGTAACAATAATTTAATATTACAAAATTATGTATAAATTATACATAAAATTGAGGTAGGCTAAAAAATAATAATAAGATCATATATTATGCCATTGCTAATGGAACTTGCATGCCTTCATATATAGCCTTATATGTCTCATCTCCAACCAATGCCCTTGCGATCTCCAAACCAAACAAAATAGCAGTAGCAGGACCAGCAGAAGTTATTACATTCTCTTTAATCACAACCGCCTTATTAAGCCTTATTGCCTGTATGCCATCCTCACACCCCGGATAACATGTAAATTCATCTTTTATAACACCAGCTTTATTTAAAACAATAGGTGATGCACAAATTGCAGCTACAATCTTTTTATTTGCATGAAGTTCTTTAATTATTTGCATAATCTTTTCATTGTTGGCAAGATTCTGCATACCCTCAAATCCACCTGCCAATGCTATAGCATCCAAGTCTTTAGAATCTACCTCTTGCAACGAGACTTCAGCTTTTATCTCAACACCATTTGCACCCTTTACATTAACCGCTCCATTTAAACCAGCCACTATAACATTTATATTTGCTCGCCTTAGAACATCAACAATACCTATAAACTCTGCTTCCTCAAATCCTTGTGCAAGTGGCACCAAAACACTTTTCATGTAAAACCTCCGATAATTAAAATATATTGGATTATATCAAATAAAATAAAGCTTTTATGTTTTAATTGTTTAAATCTCCAAGTAATATTAAGCTAAACAATATAAACAAAAATCTATGAATACATGATATTACTATTTTGCCTATTTAATATAAAATGCCATAAATAAAAAAACATATCTAGTAAATTTTTATTGCAAAAATCAATACAAACAATTTAAAAAGATATCAAAAAGCAAAATAAACTCAAATATTATATGAAGTTAAGACTAATCATGCAAATATATTGCGTACTAAATCCTCAATATATACGATGTAATCTAGAATATATTAAATCATTTAAAGATTGTGATAATAATTTATGGTATTTACTTGTAACAAAAGATAATGATAAAACTTTAATAACAGGGATTCCAAATACAAATGAGAGATATATAAAAAGTGAGATAAACAAGGCGGACATTATCCATTCTTT
>JARHYT010000084.1 GCA_029264775.1 Helicobacter sp.
AATATAAACCAACTATGGGTAGATTTAAAGTATTTATAATAGATGAAGTGCATATGCTAACAAAAGAAGCTTTTAATTCGTTATTAAAAACATTAGAAGAGCCACCTAACTATGTTAAATTTATACTAGCAACAACAGATCCGCTAAAAGTTCCACCAACTATACTTAGTCGCACCCAACATTTTAGATTCAAAAAAATTCCAACAAATTCACTAAAAAATCATTTAATACATATTTTACAAGAAGAAGGTGTTAGTGCCGATTCTGATAGCCTTGATATGATTATTAGAAACGGGCATGGTAGTGTTAGGGATACACTTACATTGTTAGATCAAGCAATAGTTTTTTGTCAAAATGAATTAACTACACAAAAATTAGCGGACATGCTGGGTTCTTTAGATCCAAGGGCATTTGATGAGTTGTTTCAAGCATTATTGCGTAAGAATATGCAAGATTGTTTGAAATTTGTTAAATCCTTAGATGGGTATGAAATAGAAATGATACTTGATGAATTAAGTTTATATATAAAAAATAAAATGTTAGAAGAAATACCACAAATACCGCCAATATTAGGTATGCGTTATGCAAATATTATAAATGATTCTAAAGCTATGTTGCAACTTGATTGTGATAGCGATTTCTGTTTATTGCTAACTATTTTAAAAATGCTTGAAGCACAAAAAATCAGAGAAGTAGAGAATGCAATTAAACAATTAGAAGAAACAAAACTAAATAATTTGATAAATACTAGCAATATACCACAAACACAATTACAAGATAATGTTACAGCAAATAACGCAGATTCTAATGTAGCAGGCACAAATAATTCAAATGCAAACAATCAACAAGATAACCAAAATAACATGGAATCTAATATAGATAAAGATGAGCACACAAAAGATACGCATATAAACGATAAAGAACATGTTGTGGTAAATAATACAAAAACGCTTTCTTATGTGCTAACGCAAAATAATGAAATGTATTTATTGCTTATACAAAAATTATATGATAGAGATTATAATATTGGTAATTTATTTGAGAATAAAATTGCATTTAATAAGATAGAAGACAATATACTATATTTAACATTTTATATGAATCAAGAAGAAATTGATTTGTTAAAAAGTGGTTATAAAGGTATAATGCAGGTTGTGCGTGAAGTATTTGGCATGCAGACCAAAATGCAAGTAGAAAAAAAGCCACCCAAAGATTTAGAGCTACTTATGCAGACAACATATGATAATCACGATACTAAAGAAGACCTATCAAATAATACACATAAAGACAGTGCCAAAGAGCCAAACAATGAAGCAGTAGATATGGCAATAGAACAATACCAACCAAACAATATTGAATCTAATGTAAAAATAGAACCAATGGATTTTATAGAACAAAATAAAGAGATATTAAGAAACATGCAAGATAAACTTGGTGTTAAAGATGTAAAAATAATACCACTTGATTTATAAATAGGCTGTATCATGAAATGTATAATGAAATACCAAAAATCGCAGGATAATCTGTCTGAAGTATTAGAATTTATAAAAACATTAAACAAACAAAATACGCATACAAGCAACATTATAAACATTTTTTTACTTCAAGCAGAAGTTGGCATGGGTAAAAGCTATCTTGTATCCCAGTATTGCAAACAATTTGACATTAATAGTAATTCCCCTACATTTTCATTTATACATGAATATGGTAATGGCATATACCACTATGATTTATATTTAAAAAACAATGAAGATTCTATAATGAAACTCTATGAATCTCTTAACAAAAACGGAATTCACTTTGTTGAATGGGCTAGTGAAAAATTAGCTAATAACCTTAATTCAATGGGATTTAATTGTGCTTTGTTAAAAATTTTGCCAGTTAATGACAATACAAAATGCGATAATGAAAGGATATATGAGTTTTTTATTTAGACAAGGTTTAAGTAAAGACTAGTTAAATATCTAAATTTACTCAATGATTTGTCTAAAAATACCATACAATATTTTTGCATAAGTTACATAATTTACATAGCCTTATTTAACAATAACTATTTATTTGTTTTTATTATTCACTCATAATGCAATGTATTATTCACCAAAAATATGATTTTTTTGGATATTATCAGTTTAAGATTACTAAAGTATTTAAGGGTTGGTGTGGAAAATTTTTTTAAGATTGTTGTTTTCTTTATTATTGTTGGAGGGGGATTTTACCTAACTTTTCCATACGAAGTTAGCAATGCTGATTTATATGCTACTTTTAAAAGCATTGGGATTACTATTATTTTAACCACGGGCGGTGTTTTCATAGGCATTATTGTAGGTTTCTTGCTTGCATTTTTGCGTATGTTAGATATAAGGATATTGAATTTTATCATTGATGAATATATAGATATTTTGCGTGGAACTCCGTTATTAATACAGCTTTTGGTATTTGCATATATTATTTTTGCTGCATTAAATGATAATTTGATAGCAGCAATAGTAGCTGTTGGCTTAAATTCATCTGCTTATATTGCAGAGATTGTTAGAGCTGGGATTCAAAGCGTTGATAAAGGGCAAATGGATGCTGGTAGAGCTATGGGGCTTAGTTATGCAACAACAATGAAAACAATTATTTTGCCTCAAGCAACAAAGAATATTCTGCCTAGTTTAGCCAATGAATTTATAGTTGTTTTTAAGGAAACCTCTGTTGTGGGATTCATTAGCGTAAATGATCTCACCATGCAGGCAAAAACACTTCAAGCAGTTTTGTATAGTCCTGCACCTTTCATATTTGCCGCTATTGTGTATTATATGTTTGTAAAGATATTTTCATGGCTTGCAAAGCTTTTAGAATGGGAGCTAAGGAAACATGATTAAGGTTGAAAATCTTATAAAAAGTTATGGAAATCATGTAATTCTTAAGGAGATTACAACACAAATAAAGATGGGCGAGGTGGTATCAATAATAGGACCTAGTGGTGGCGGTAAAAGTACTTTTTTACGATGTTTAAATCTACTTGAAACTCCAACTAGCGGAAAAATATTTGTAGATAATATAGATATTATGGATTCTAAAACAGATATTAACAAAGTTCGCCAAAAAGTTGGTATGGTATTCCAACACTTTAATTTATTTAATAATAAAAATGTTCTTGAGAATCTTATATTAGCACCCATTAAAACGGGCATAATGACAAAAGATGAAGCGATACAAAAGGCAAGATTTTTGCTAAAAAGAGTGGGATTAGCAGATAAAGAATGCGTAAAGCCCTCAAAACTTTCAGGTGGACAAAAGCAAAGGATAGCAATAGCTAGGAGTCTTTGCATGAACCCAAATGTGATATTATTTGATGAACCTACTTCTGCTCTTGATCCAGAAATGGTAGGCGAAGTGCTAACTCTTATGAAAGAATTAGCACAAGAGGGTATGACTATGGTTGTTGTAACTCATGAAATGGGTTTTGCAAAGAATGTAGCAAACAGAATCTTATTCATGGAGCAAGGGCAAATCATTGTTGATGATTGTCCGAGTAAGATTTTTAATGCTCCAAGCAATGAACGATTGAGAGAGTTTCTCAATAAGGTTTTAAATCACTAATTTAAGGAGTAAAATAATGTTAAAATTGTTACAATTGTTGTGTGTTGGCTTGACGCTTTTTTTTGTTGCTTGTAATTCTTCTAATAGCGAGAATGATAAAGCAAACGATATTATAACACTAAGAGTTGGGTTAAACCCAGAATATCCACCATTTGAATATAAAAAAGATGACAAAATAGTTGGGTTTGATGTAGATTTGCTTGATGCTATTAGTAAAAAAGCAAACTTTAATTATACTCTTAATCATATGAGTTTTGATGGATTAATCTCAGCTCTTAAAGCAAATAAAATTGATATGATTATGTCTGGTATGAGTGCTACAGAAGATAGAAAAAAACAAGTTGATTTTAGTATCCCATACTATGAAGGAAAAACTCTTTTTATTAAACGCAAAGATAGTAAAGATATAGTGGATAAAGAAAGCATAAGAGGAAAGAGAGTAGGTGTTTATCTTGGTACAGTGCAAGAACAGGCTATAAACAAGATTAAAGACGAATACAACATTTCTGTTGTTGTTAGTGATAATATCTTTAGTGTAATCATGAATCTTAAAAAAGATAAAGTTGATGTTGCATTGGCTGATTATGCTACTGCACAGGGATATTTAAAAAATAATGATGATCTTGAGGGTTTTTATCATGAGAGTGATGGTAGTGAGGGCTTTTCTATTGCTTTTGATAAACACAAGCATTCTGATATTTTAGATAGAATCAACAAGGCAATAGAGGAGTTAAAAGCAAGTGGAGAATATGATAAGATATTAGAAAAGAATGATTTAAAATAAATTTATTTTATTTTTTATGGATATTGTACAGGAAATACAAAATTGTTAATACAATTCATTCTTGACCTCTACATGGAGGATAAGAATTATTGCAAAGGGCATTTGTAGTATTGTGTGAGGTTATTCTATGTTGGATTTTTTATATATCCAATAATATTTGGTAAAAGTTGCAGCAAAAATTTGAATCTATGTTTTATCAGTAATTAGTAACTTCAAAGGAGTGCAAACAAATTTAGTACAATATACTACCAAAAATATTTATTACTGCATTTTTGGAAGTATTACAATGAATTCAAAAGAATGTATCGCTAGGAATATAGCTGTTAAGTATAATTAGTTTTTTAATCTAACCTCTAAAGTGCTTTTTTTATTGCCTGTGCATTGTATGTCAAAAATATCTTCATGGCGTTTAAATACACTTATCCATGACTTTGATTTACTTATACCAAACTCTTCTTTTTTTAGTTTTGAAATGCGGATAACTGCAGCTATATTTCTCCATCCTTTTTCATCTTTTGGTGGTGTATTTTGTATTGCTTGTTTTAGCCTCTCTACTTCATCTAAATTGAATACACTATTTGAAATTTCTTGTTTGGATTCATTTCTTTTTAACTCTATAAATTCATTGTATGAATTTCTTAATACACATGGTGCTTTAGATTCCCCAATACCAATAGCATGTAGCCCGCATTTACGCACATACAAAACTAGATCTTTAAAATCACTATCACTTGAAACGATAGCAATATAATTTGCTATTCTTTCATTAACACACTCAATAACTGCTCTTTGAAGTCTCATATCACAAATATTTTTATATCCTTGATTCTTAAAAACACAAATAGGTTCAATTGGATATTTTTGGCACAACTCTTTAGTCCAAGTAGTATTTTGATTGCTCCAATCATTAATACATTGTATATTAATAATGTTTCCCTTGTCTTTAAGCAAATTAACTATATCTTCCATATATGAGGAATTTATATTTTCACAATCAATAAATACAGAAATTTTATTATTTACATTATCATTAAACATTTTTTATCCTTTTAAACTTGTTCGCTATATTTACTTAGATACTTAAAAAGAGTTTTAAAATTTTCTTTACTTTCTAACGATAACTCTTTATCTAAATTTTTCATATTTTTAAATACGCACGATATAAGCTGAGACTCATCATTACATTTGCTTTGAGAGACGCTAAATTTTTCATTATCTTCTTTACTAAACAACGACTCTATGGTGACAAATCTCTTATCGGCTTCATCTAACTTTATAATATCTAATGAATTTCTTAGATTACTATCGTTTTCAACACCTTCTTTCATAGCATTTCCTGCCTTATCATTATCAACAAGTAAAATTGGATTTGAAATCTTGCATTCTTTAGCAAATTCTATCAATCTTTTAGCTTTTTCCTTTTGCTCTTTAGTAAATCCTTCCCCATTTTCTTCACAATTGCCAAGTCCGCTAATAGGCAGAAATACAAGTTCTTTGTTGCCATTATAGTCATAGAATTTACCAAACGCATTCAAGTAGTTATAGTCTGTAATACCTTCAACAAATATAACCCTTTTGTCTATATTTATAGATGCACCTAGGGCATTTTTGATACATTTTAAAACATCCACTTCATTTTCTGGTAGTGCTGAAAAATCATTTATTATACTAGGATATTTGTTGGGTTTTTGGGTGGTTATTATGCGAATTTCATCAAGGTGGCAAATGTCAAGCATATATGGGGAGTGTGTAGTAACTATAAACAAGATTCCATTTTCTTGTCCAAAATTTTTAAGAAAGCTTCTTAAATCCTTCATTGCTGGTATGCTTAAGTGAGCGTCAGCCTCATCAATTAATACGATATCTCCCCTGCCTATATTTTCACCATAAAGAAAATTAAAAAATAGATTAAAAAATTTTTTAAATCCTACACTTTGTTGGTTTAGATTAATTGGTTCTCCATTTTTTCTTATATTTAAAGACACATAAGAATCTGCTAAACGAATTTTGAAGGTATATATAAATTCATTAAGGCAGTACATTTCATTAAATCGTTTATTTATTGTACTCTTTAGCCTTTCATTTATATCTTCTTCCACCTTGTCTAAACGATTACTATCACCTTGTTTATAGGCATTTAATGTCCTATCCATATAATTCTCGCCTAAAATTTTGAATAATGCCCTAAAAAAATTAGAATCCATTATGGCATCTTTTTTAATCTTAAGATCTTTATCATCAATTGGATATTCTTCGTGCATAATAATTTGTGGCAGGAATGGCATATTAAAGTATTGCTCTATAATGTCAATATCTTCTTGTTTGTATTTAAAACTATCTATGTCAATCCATTCTGTAATACCACAATTTTTAGTAACATGCTGTATTTGGCTAATTAAGTTTTGAAGATCTGCATATAGTGATTTAAAGTTATGCAAATTATATGTGTTTTCTACAAGTTGATATTTCTTTGAAATGTTGCGAAACTTTTCGTCGAACTGACTATATTTATCTTCTCTTATATAATTTCTTATTGTTTCGTAATATTGAAATTTGCTTTTAAATTCCTCTTGCAAATACTTTAACATATCGCTGTCTATACCATCTTTTTCTATTTTCTTTTTTGGTAAAGTTGTTTTATATAAAGTTGTTTTAGATTTTTCTTCATAACTTTTAATTGCCTTGAATGTTTTGTGTTCTTTTTGTTTTAAAGCTTGTTTTGGTTTAGCGTTTTCTTTGTGTTTATTAAACTCAGATTCTAAGTGTGTTATTAATTCATTTGCATTATTGCAAATATTTGGAGTATCAAAATCAGTGTGCACAATAAAATTGCAATTGAGCTTTATTGCTTTTTCTTTATTTTTAGTCTCATCAAAACTATTGTTTAAAGTGTGAAAACATAAAAGTGATTTTCTTGATTGACTTGCTATTTCTACACTGCAAAGAAATATAAATTTATGCTTTTTTGATATGATTCTAATCTCCAATCTAGATTCTTTTGAATCCATGCTATTGTAGTCATATGTGGCATAAATTTCTGTATTTTGTAGTTTTTCCTGCCAATACTTTTCGCATTCTTTATTATTCGTTAGTTTATTGCGTTCTTTGCAATTTTCTACACAATTTGGCGTAAAGGTGATACCAAAAGTCTTTCCTTTAAAAAGATCAATATTTGAAGAATCTAAATTCATAGCTTCTTCAATCTCCATTCTATATTCTAAACTTATTTCGGGATTATACTCTCTATTATCATAATATGGTATATCAGTTTCTAATAGTTTCTTATTCTTGTGTAAAGTAGCAATGCCGGATAAAACATTGCTTTTACCTTCGTTATTTGCACCTATTAATATGATTAACCCACCTAAATGATTTTTGTTAAAACTATCTAAATGCAATTTAACCTTGCAATTTCCATTAACACCTAAATTTCTAAAATCCTTAAAAACTATACTTCTAGCATTCATTGTTGCTCCTTTTTAGCGACTTAATATCAAGTTTTATACCCAAGCGATTATATAGCTCGCTTAATGGTTGTATTATTGTTTTTTCCTCATCAGTTAGAGAAACCCTATCTTTTCTACCTAATATATTTTGACACTCAAGCAAATAACCTAAAATGGGATCTAGTATATCATTGCGTGTAAGTGTTTCTATAAATTCAATTTTCATATTGTTATCCTTTTCTAAAAGATTTGAAATAATTTGCCTCTTATCTATGTATTCTTGCTTTGGCTTCACAAGATTTTCTAATATATAGCTAATTGCCATATTTTTATTTACATTTGGTGTTTGCATAATAAAGTTGAAAAACTTTAAAATTTTAGAATCTAATTTATCCCTTTTTCCTAGTTCATACATTTCTATAAATTTGTAGGTAGTAGGTCTAGATATTTCTAAAAATTGTGCTATATCTACCAAACGCAAATCAATATCTTTAAGCTTCTCACGCAATAACTTTTGTGGTGAGCTGCTTAAGTTATTTTCCATAACACCTCCTTAAAAATATATTTAGACAATAATAATTTATTTTTTAAATTTTGTCAATATTTACTTTACATTTTTTGTAAATAAATGTACTTAAATGGTTATTATTGCAAATAACTTAAATTAATATCTTTCATATTTTTTATTGCATGTAAAGATTTTTAATGTGTTTGATTGTATGAGATAATACGCATTGCAGGCTAATAATTTAAATAAACTTTATAACCAAAAATATAAAATATATAAAAATTTGCTATAATAAAATAAGTTTTTATAACTATTAGCAGAATCTATGGAGGTTTAGTATGAAAAAGTTGTTCTTTTTGTTTGCATTGTTGTCTAGCTTTGTTTTTGCAGTGGTAAATATCAACACTGCTGGTCAAAAGGAGCTTATGACTTTAAGCGGTATTGGGGAATCTAAAGCTAAAGCTATAATTGATTATAGAAGTAAAACTAGATTCAAAAAAATAGAAGATATCATGCAGGTAAAAGGTATAGGGCAAGGCATATTTGACAAAATTAAAAAAGATATTGTTGTTACAACACCATCAGTGAAAAAGTAGCTAATAATCTTAAAAATATTTTTTATATGTATGTGGCAATAGCCCATAATATTTTAGAATCTTAGCATTATTATCTACTGATAATTTTAATTTTTTATCTATCTGTTTGCAATTTGGGCAGTATTTTGCAACCTCATCCCAAAACCTAGATGAATGGTTTCGATGTCTAATGTGTGATAGCTCATGAACTACAAGATAATGTAGGCAATCATCGCTAGATAGTATATTGCGGTAATCAATTTTTATATGTTCATGTTTGCACTGCCCCAAATACGAATTTGCATAGCTTATACTAAGCCCAGAAAATGATAATTTCATTGCTTTTGAGTACTCATTCATAATTAAAAGCACCCTATCATACAGCATTGAGCTTAATGATTTTATACTTAAATCACAGGTATCATGCCATTCATTGAAAATATTTAATTTGTTTGGATAATTTGTTATATATTCCCTAACATACCCATTATTGCGTTCAATATTGTCCAACATATTTTGTATCTTAGAATAATTCTTTTGTATAAAGTCTTGTATAAAATCTGTATGATTTTTTGCATATGATGGAAAACAAAAAGTTATATAACCATTGCAGTTACAACGCATGTAATAATGCTTAATTCTGCGGTTTGATTCAATATCAAAATTAATCCCCATAAACTCTTGCAATGTATTCCTTTTTTATATAAATTTAGATAAAATGATAGAATATAATAGTAAATCATGGTAGAGGTGTAAAATGCGTGTTTTATTAATCAAAGATGTTGAAAGTTTGGGTAAAGCCGGTGAAATCAAAGAAGTAAAAGATGGTTATGGACATAATTTTTTAATAGCAAAGGGATTAGCCAAGTTAGCTACAAATGAAGTTTTGAATAAATACAAAGCAGAGCAAAAGAAAAAGGCAGAGTTAGAAGCATTAGAGATAGCAGAGGCTAAGCAAATGCAACAAGCAATATCAAAAATTGAGCTTAAAGTGATTAAGAAAGTAGGTGCAAATAATCATTTATTTGGATCTTTGACAAAAGATGAAATTTCACATGCATTAGAGGAACAGCATAGAATCAAAATAGATAAAAAGGCTTTTGAGATTCCACAAATAAAATCTATAGGTGAATTTGAAGCCACGATTAAACTAGGGCATGGATTGCAAGCAAAGCTTAAGTTGTGTGTAATTGCAGATAAATAAGACACTAGTAAAATTAAAATCCACAAATGTAGTGCCAACATGAATCAAAGTGAGGCTTTGTTCCTAGACAAAGATAGTTTTTATAAATACATAGATGATGACAAGAGGACATCAATTGAAAATCTAATCGAATATGCAAAAGAAGCAAAATTAACAAGTAGGCATGTGTATAAGATCTTTAATGGGATATTTGCACAAGGTAACCTTTCTTTACTATCAAAACCAAAAATAGCAATAATTGGCACAAGAACACCAAATCAATATGCAAAACAAATATGTAGCTATATAGCTAGTACATTATCGCAAAATGGATTTATTATAATTAGTGGTGGTGCTGTTGGCATTGACTGCATAGCTCACAAAAATAGCGGACATAATAGCATACTTGTACTTCCATCTGGCATAAATATGAACTATCCTAAAGAAAATTCTGCAATGATAGATTCTATAAGACATAATGGACTTGTGCTAAGTGAGTATGAAAATGATTTCAAACCTATGAAACATAGCTTTTTAGAGAGGAATAGATTAATTATAGCTCTAAGCGATATTGTAATTATCCCTCAAGCAGATATTAGAAGCGGTACAAGCTCATCTGCAAATCTAGCAAAAGCATTGCAAAAAAATATATTTGTATTGCCACATAGAATCAATGAAAGTTTATGTACGCAGGAGTTACTAGAGCAAGGTAAGGCAGAATGTATATATAATATAGAATCTTTTGTGAAAGGATTATGCAGCAAATTTAATTTAGATAATATCATATGTGAAAGCGATGAGGTTTTGGAATTTGCAAAAAATCAAGGCTTATTTGAAGAAGCATTGCAAAAATTTGGAAATAAAGTATTTGAATATGAATTAGAAGGTAAAATAAAGAGAAATGGATTATATATGCAATTGTGCTAACAATCCATATTCCAAATAATATAGTCAGTTTATCTAACCATAGATTCTATGTAAAACAACACACACAACATATGTAGTCTAATAGTTTCATGTGTAGCACTAAGCAACCTGAATAACATTAATTATTTATAGATATATGTCTATATATGTAAATATAATAGGAATTTAAAAATATATATTATAAAGTCAAACATAAATTTATAAATGGAGTGATTTTTGCTATAATTGTTAGTAATTTTTATATGTCGATTATTTATTATCAACACGAGAGATTGGCTAAATATGAAACTAAAGTCATATATTTTAAGTGCTTTATTAATTAGAAAAATAAAAAGTTTTAGGACCAATGCATTTTTAGCTTTATTAATCACACTTAATGTTGGGTGTATGTATGCAGCAGAAAAAAATTTAAATGGTGGTGGGACAGATTCGTGGATTGTGCAATGCAGTGGCTTTTGGTGTGATGCTGGTGGGAGTGCAAACTATGATACACTTAATATAAAAAATGGGGATAATACTGGAAATTTTACATTTACAAATTTACAATTTAAAACGAATAATTTTGGTGGTGAAATGGGGCTTAAAATTAATGCTACACCAGATACGGGTAAAATTACAATAAACAATCTTTTTACTTCACATACAGGAGTAGTAGGGTTTAATGCCTCATTAGAGATTAATGCAAATACCTATATCCAAAATATAACACATGATAATAGGGGTGGTGGCACAGCACTTAATGTAACAATAGGTGGTGGGACTAATCATGCTGCACCATATACAAAAAATTTAGATGTAGATAAGATTTCTTTTAGTCAAAATGGACTTTCTGGTTCTCAAGGCAAAATAAATCTTAAAGCAAAAGACATTACAATAAAGACAGCAGCAGGGAGATTATCGCAGATTCTAAATGTTGAAGCAGATGGGAATATTACTGCAAATGATATATATTTTGATGGTATTAGTGGGGTAGGCGGCTTTGCAGTAATACCAAAGAGTGAAATTAACTTTAATGCAAAAAATGGTAGTTTTACATCTCAAAGTGTTAAGGGTATGGGGCATTCTAATATTGTTATAAAAGCAAAGGATAAGATAACAATAGATAATGTAGGTTTTGCGGTTGATATTTGTATTACTGCGGCTTGTGCTGGGCTTATACATTTGGAAAGTGAAAATGATATTATTGTAAAAAGTGTGAGTGGTGGCACAAATGATGAAAGTGGCATAGGCTCATTTAACACGCTAAAAGTAAAAGGTAAAAATTTCTATGCAGGCAAAGTTGAGGCAATCTCTCTTGCCACAGCACTAAATAATAGTTATTTGGATTTAAGCGAAGTGAGTGGGACTACTTTTATAGATGATTTGTATTTTAGAAATGGCACATTAAAAGCAGATAATTTTCATTTTAATAATTTTTCTGTAAGAAAAGCAAATGCTAATCGCGTTGGTTTTGAACATCCAACAGATGGGAGTGCCTATACAAGAGTGGAAGGCAATATAGGCAAAAGTTTCATTAACTATCTCTCTATGGAAATAGGCACAAGCAATACAGCTGATTTTGCTGCATTATGGTTTAAAAATGGCGGTGATATTTTAAACCTTAATCTTATAGATGCAAGGGCTACAAGTTATATTAATTTTGGAGATATAACTAATGTAAATGTAAATCAATTAAATGCCACAGAAACAAGTATATATATGAAAAATGGAATCTTTAATACGATTGTTAATAAAAAAGGGCAGACAGCTATAGCATCTGATACAAAGTTGGTAGCTAATGCCCTAAATGTAAATGAGCTATTGCATATAAAAGATTCTAGCAAACATAGCGGTGTTATGAATATTGAGTTAAATAAGAATGAAGCTGTAACACAAGAATTTGATAAATACCTAAAAGTAGGCGTAGATTCTAAAGATTTAAAAAATATGAGTAAAGAAGAGATAGAAAAACTTATAGAATCTAATAAAAATCAAAATGGAAATAATGGAAAAACAGAATCTGACTACAAAAACGCAAGCGGAACATATATTACTACAAGTGATGGCAAACATTATCTAGTATTGCCTGATACTAATGCTAGTAATGGAAATATAGAGAGCAATAATAAAACTGCTATAAATGGCGGTAATATCTTAATAGAACAAACAAACCTTACAAAAGGAGCATTAAATAACTATGGCAAGATTCTATTAGATGCAGGTTTTGTAAGTGGAGATACACCAAAATTAAGCCTAACAGGCAATCTCAATAACTATAATACTATTGATATAGGTGCAAATGGGAATATAAAAGTAGCAGGTGATTTCAACAATCAAGGCAAATTAATCTTTAGAATACAAGCAAATCCAAATGACTCTAACAGCAATGAAGTAAAAAATGGTAGTATGACTATCACAGGTAAAACAACCTTTGATATATCACCCGGGACTAAAGGGGCATTCCAAGCAGATATAGCAGATTCTAAAACATTAGCAAATCTTGGTAATAGCACAAATGGTAATGGCACTACTTATGATTTAATTAAAGTAGAAAATGGTGGCTCTATACAATACACTTATACACAAGGTGATTATACTACTACTTTTGGTAAAGATTCTAATGGCAGCAATGCAACAATAAAAACAGAATCTAAAACCGATACACAATGCAATGGCACTAACAATAATTGCACAATTAATGTTAATGGCAAAGATCAACAGAAAACCGACTTTACAATCAATGGTAAAGATAATCCATGGAATATGGATAAAGCACAAAGTGATTCTAATGGTAATAAGGTAGAAAATGGTGTAGGTAGCCATGATAATCAAGGCAATCTTATACAAAAGCCAAGCCAATCAGATAAACAAGAAGCTTGTAAAGAAAATGGATATTGTGGCTTTGGTAGTGATAAGAATGCAAGTGAAGCAGATAAGGGCTATGATTATGCAAAAGAAAAAATGAAAAATAGCTTTGCTTTAACTTATAAGGGTGGTAGCATTGATGGTAAATATATAAAAGTAGAAAAGATAGTAGAAGATAATAAAATAGGCTTTAAGGTAGATAAGGTAGATATTAATGGCTTTATAGAAGGTAATACAGAAACACCATTATGCAATGCAGAATCAAGCACCTTTGATTGTGCTTTATATATGGAAGCAGGT
>JARHYT010000073.1 GCA_029264775.1 Helicobacter sp.
ATGTAATTTGTTATGGAATATCATTAAATAAGTTTTTTAAAGCAGCTAATGTATTTTCCTCAACAAAACTATTTACCTCTTCATCTGTTATTTCAGCCTTACTCCCTAAATCAGCAATAGGTTCAGATTTATAGTTTAACTTTGCAGTTTGCTTGCTAGTTAATGTTGTTAATCCACCTTGTTCTGTTGGTATTAGCATGATTGCGTATTAAGTATTTGTCTAAATCATATTAAAGCATAATTTTTATTTATATGCTTAATTTGTTGTATCGTTATCTTTAAGTGGCTTATAGAATTTTTGTATTTTTTCATCAATAGGGGTTATTATTGCATAAAAGATTGGTACAACAAGTAATGATAAAAACATAGATACTAAAAGTCCCCCAATCATTGATATGCCAATTGGTGCTTTCATCGCACTTCCATCGCCCGATGCAAGAGCTAATGGTAGCATACCTGCAACCATTGCTATTGTAGTCATTAATATTGGACGCAATCTTGAGTGTCCTGCAAATTTTATAGATTCTACTATGCCCATACCTTCATTGCGTTTTTCATTTGCCACATCTACAAGCAATGTAGCATTTTTACCAACCATACCTATAAGCAATATTAACCCCATCATGGAAAACATACTAATAGCTGCATCTGAACCGCCAGTTATTTTTATTGCAAAGAATGCACCGCTAAAGCTTAATGGCATGGTTACCATAATTATGACTGGTTGTAATAAGCTTTCATAAAGTGAAGCTAGAATAAGATATATTAATACTAAAGCCATCATAATGGCAACACTAAATGCAGCGTTGCTTTCTGCTTGATTATCTGCTTGTCCCATGAGTTTATAAGTAGAACCATTTTCTAACCACTTTTTATTTTCATTTGCATTGTTAGTTATTATTTTAACTGCTTCGCCTACGCTTAAACCGCTATTTTGTATCGGTTCAAATGCTACTCTAATACTTCTTTGTCTATTGAATCTATTTATCGTTGTTGAAGTTTTGCCATCTTCAATTTCAACTAGCCCGTCAATAAATATTAAATCTCCATTTTTACTTCTAACCTGCAATCTCTTAATATCATGAATACTCATACGCTTTTCGTCCGGAACTCTAAGGGTAATGTAGTATTCTTTTCCGCTTTCTTTGTAATATGCTATTTGCATTTCTCCAGAAAAAGCACTAGATAGTGTTTGTCCTATATCGGTTGTAGAGATACCATATTGCGCTAGATTCTGTTTGATTGGTTTTAGGCGGTATGTCGGCATTGAATCTGAGGTTGATAGATGAAAGTTTGTTATATTGTCTTTAAATCTAGGTTCTGTCTTTATAAACTCTACTAAGTTATCAACACTTTTTTGCATTACTGAATCTATTGGTGCAAATACTGCAACTTGAATTGGTGTATTATCTTGTCCGCCTCCTATTAAAGGCACTTCTGAACCAAAAACATCAATTCCCTCTGCTTCTTTATTTGTTCTTAATTGCTCAAGGATATTATTAAGTATTACAAATTGATTTCCTTGTTTTCCTTGAGATTTTCTATCCTTTAGCGGTTTTAGGGACACATATATTTGAGAATAGAATGCTTGTTGTAAATCGCCCGGTCCAACCTGTAAAGTTGTGAATTTGACATTTTCATTCGATTCAATAATTTTTGCAAAAATTTCACTTTTTCTTTTCATTTCATGTATAGAAATGCCGGGGCTAGCCTTAAATGATATTTGAAACTCACTTCTATCTTCTTTTAACATAAATTCATTTCCAAGACTCTTAGCAATAAAAATAGATAACACAAAGATTCCAAAAACAACAATTGTGGTTAAAAACATGTTTTTTTTGTTTGCCATTAAAAAATCTAATATATTTGAATAGAATTTATCAAGTTTCTCAAAAAATGGTAGCGTTGTATAGTAGAATTTTGATTGCTCAGGATTAACTAAAATTGAGCTAAACATAGGGATAATTGTTATAACAACGACATAGCTTACTGCTATTGCAATAGCAACTGTTAAACCAAAACTAGCAAAAAATTTGCCTGCAATACCGCTCATAGTTCCAACGGGTATAAATACAGACAGCAACATAGCAGAAATCGCAACAATGGCAAAGCCAATTTCTTTTACACCTTCGTATGCAGCCTCTCTTTTTTTCATGCCTTGTTCTAATTTTTTATGTATATTTTCTATTACTACTATTGCATCATCAATTATAATGCCTATTGCAAGTGTCAATGCTAGCATTGTAAGCATATTTAAAGTAAAACCTATAACATGCACAAAAAAGAAAGTACCCAATATGGACACTGGGAGAGATATAGCAGATACAAGTGTTATAGTAAAATTACGCAAGAAAATTAATACTATTAAAATTGCTAGAAATCCACCTAATGCTAAATCAAATTGTATATCTTTTATTGATGAACGAATGTAATCTGTGGTATCCCAAAATATCTCTATATTATATCCCGGGCTAACAGCATTTATTTGCTTAATTGCATCTTTTACGCCATCTGCTATAGAAATCTCATTTGCACCTGTAATTTTTTGTACTTGTAAGATAACACCTTTTTTTCCCATATATGTAGCATATGATTTTTCCTCAGCCAATCCATCCTCAATAATTGTTATATCTTTTAGTTTTAATCCATCTTTTATAGTAATATCTCCAACTTCCTCTACACTTATACTATTGGAATCTGTTATAACATAATGTTCTTTTGTCTTTGATAGAATCCTGCCCCCATCTATTTCTCTATTTTCTCTACCTATAATTGCTGATAAATCCGTATAGGTTATATCATACTTATTCATGAGTGTTGGATCTGGAAAAATCTTTATTTGCCTTTCTCTATAACCACTTAATTGTACATTTCCAACACCATTTACCCTTTGAAGTATTGGGGCTATTACATTATTTGCTTGTTTCATTAACTCTGTATCTGGTTTATCTGAAGTTAGAAACAAAGATATGACAGGAGTACTACCTGTATCTAATTTTTGAACACTTGGTTTATCGATTTCTGAATCTAATACTATCGCATTTACTTTATCACGCACATCATTAACTGCTGTTTCTATCGGCTTTTCTAGCTCAAACATAACTGCTATCATGCTAATATTTTTTGATGAAGTAGATGTTACATATTTGATTCCATCTATTGCCAATACCGCTTGTTCTATTTTATCTGTAACTTTTGTTTCGATTGTTTCAGCACTGGCACCTTTATATGTAGTTTTTACCACTACTACAGGGAAATCTACATCGGGAAATAATGCTCTTGACATCTTATTCACAGAGTATAATCCAAATAAAATAAGAGCCATAGCAAACATAAATGTTGTGATGGGTCTTTGTATGGCAAATTTATACATATAATTTCCTTTTTGATTTTATATTATTTTTTTGTAATAATATATCCATCTCCAAAAAGTCCGGGTTGCATGGAATCTGGTGCAATTGCTTCTGCGCTAACCTTTCTTGTATTTACATCAATAGCTGGATAAATCTTATATATCTTTGCTTCTCTTTCTATTCCTGTTCCGTCTATTTTATACCTATAAATATCACCAATTTTAACATTTGCGATATATTTAGAATCAAATTGTATCAACATTTTCTTTTCATTACTTATAAGACGAAATAACTTTGTTTGATTTGCGCCAACACCATCTCCTAATTCTATATTTTTACTTGCTATTATTCCATCAAATGGTGCTATTAATGTTGTTCGTCTTAACATTTCACTTTGATATTTTAAACTATATTGTAGATTATTGTAGGTGCTTTCAAGATTTTTAAAGTTAGAGTAGGTTTGTTCTAAAGTGTTTTTGTCTATTGCACTTCCGCTTTTCTTGTACCTTTCATACTGATTTTTTGCAAAAGTATATTGTGCTTTAGCACCTTCTAATTGAGCTTTTTGCATATTTACACTTTGTACTTTATCTTCATTTGATAAAGATAATAAAGCATCATCTTTTTTTACTTCTGTTCCAACATCTACATATATATTAGCAACAATTCCACTTGTATCCATCATTAAGTTTGAATCTCTAACAGCTTTTACATTGAAAATACCATAGATTTGTTGGGCTATCATGATCCCCATAGTGGCTAAAATTACGCATATATATCTCATTAAAATTCCTTTCATAACTTAACATATTGTCATCAAAATCAATATGTGTAATAAAATATATAAACATATATGTAAAAAACATGACTTTTCAAAATATTATATCAAGTTTTTGTGTATTAATACCTATAATGTAAAAACAAACTAACATTTATGAAGAATTCTAGAGTTTAGCATTATTAATTTTATACATTACTTGCGAAAATACTAAGCTATCAAATATGTGGATTTTATTTATTGTCAAATAGACAATAAATAGCATTGAGTCGCAAATAACTTATAGATTACTTATTTTTAATGCTTCCCCAATTGTTTTACCTCTTAGGCTACCAACTGATGTATCGCTTATAGAATCATTAGATTCACTTAATGCTCTAATAGCTTCCATACATGCTTTTATTTCTTCTTTTTTAGAATCCACATACTGATTCAATCCTTTAAAATCCCTATTGTTTAAAAAAGGTAGAGGGCTATCCATTTCAAAGGTTACGCTATGAGAACCCATAGAAGCACTAAGTTCTGTATCAAAAAGCTCCCTATCTATAAATTTAGTGCTTGCTACTGCGTCTCGTGCTTGAGACAACAATATCTCACTCATATTTATATTTGCTGGATTTGTAGGATCTTCTTCAAGGCTAAATTCTATTTTTGCAACTATAGTTTGCAATTTATTTAACTTGGAGCTTAAAACCTGCAAGCAACCCACTAGCTCATTTGCTGCTTTGATACCCTCACCAAATCTGTGTGTTTGAATCTTGCTCTGTCTCGTAGCATTCATCATAATGTCTTCGATATTATCTAATCCATTCAAATGCTTTTTGAATGTCTGCAACATTTTATCCATTTTTGCGTCCTTGTAATAAAATTTCGTTAATAAAGCAAATAGTATGCCATATTAAAATGTTCCTCTGAGTTTAATTACTATATCAAATATTCTTCATGGAATTTATCTTGCAATAGTTTGTTTTACATGGTTTTATATCATAAATAACAATGTAATCCCATATGTAGTTTAAGTTGCTATATACATGAATATCACAGCTAAATCAAACTAACATAGTTACATGCAAAATAAAAACTAAACCCCAAACTACACAATATTTCTCAACTAGATCTACTTGCACATTGAGGTATTTTTGTAGTTATCTTGATAGTGATTCTTAAAACAATATGTAGTAACTCACTCGCAGTTAGTATCGGCATTTTGTGTAAAGATTAAAGAATTTGTGTTTTTGTTATACATAATTACCCTAACTAGTAATTATGATTTTTCAAGTGATTATATTTTACGCCTTGAATCCATGCAACCATATATTATGCCTGTTTTTGGATCTATTATAATTGCATTTACATCTCCCATAGTCTCTGATTCCATAACTTTATACCCCATTCTTTCTAATATTTTTTTTGTATCTTTATTAACTGAATATTGCTCTACATAGAGAATGTCTGGTTGCCACTGCATATGAAATCTAGGTGATTCCACAGCGGCTGTTAGACTCATTTTATAATCAATTAGATTCACAATCACTTGTGTTACAACACTGATTATTTTGCCACTTCCGGGACTACCTAGTACCGCATATAATTTATCGTCTTTGAATATCATGGTGGGACTCATCGTGCTTAGAGGACGCTTATTTGGTTCTATTGCATTATTTGTCCCTTCAATCATTCCGTGTCTATTTGGATAGCCAACTTTTATAGAGAAATTTTCCATTTGATTGTTTAGCAAAAATCCATAACCATCTACTGCCAATCCAGAACCATATCGTCTATTAAGCGTATATGTAATGCTTACTGCATTTCCCCACTTATCCACGACTGAAAAATGCGTTGTATTACTGCCTTCTTGTAAATTTGGATTATTTTTCTTTTTTATTAGACCAAGACCGGGCTTTATTCTATTGCTTGATATAGCAAATCTATTTGGTATTTTATCATATACTTTTTTTGCATATTCTTTACTTAATAATTGATCTAATGGTAATTCTATAAAATCTGGATCACCCATAAAAGTAGATCTGTCTGCTTGTGCTTGACGCATAGCTTCTGTCAATAAATGTATATTTTTAGATGAACCAAAACCTAGATCTTGCATATTCTCATTTTCTATTATATTCAATATTTCAAGAATATGGACACCTCCACTACTTGGCGGTGGCATAGTAACTATTTTGTATCCTCTATATGTTCCTTCTAATGGTTTTCGCCATTTTACTTGATAATTTTTTAAGTCTTGTTTTGTCAATATACCACCATTTTCTTTCATGTCTTTTACAATTGCATCTGCTATTTCTCCTTCATAAAATGCTTTTTGCCCCTCTTTTTGCAAGATTCTAAGTGTTTTTGCTAAATCCTTTTGAACCAAAATATCACCATCTTGATACACAAATTCATTATCCTTTAAAAAATACTTTCTTGAACTAGCAAATTTTTTAAAATCACTTTGGACTTCAAGCATAGTTTCATATTGCCTTTGCGTAACCATAAATCCTTGTTCAGCTAGTTTAATAGATGGCTCTAAAAGCTCACTCAAACTTTTTGTACCATATTTATCAAGCATAGCACTCATACCTTTAACTGTGCCGGGTACAGCAACAGATAAATGTCCAGTTATAGCGGCATTTGGTATTACTTCCCCCTTAGAATCTAAAAACATATCTTTATGTGCGGATATAGGTGCTACTTCTCTAAAGTCTAATGCTATATCTTCGCCATTTGCTAAATGTATGAGTGCAAAACCTCCACCACCTATATTTCCCGCTGCTGGATGTGCCACTGCTAAGGCATAGCTCAATGCTACTGCCGCATCAATTGCATTACCGCCATTATCAAGCACAGCTTGACCGATAGCGTTTGCATACATATTGCTTGTTATAGCAAGACCATTGCCTTTTCTGTCTTTTATTGGTGCATAGTTTGCACCTACTGCGTAATTATAAACACCAGCGAGTAAAACTAAAAGAATCAAAAAGGCATATTTAAATATAGATATGCCTTTACATAAAAAATAACCACACTTGATAGCACATAATTTATCATAATATGGTTTTATTGTATTGTGAAATAAACTCATATGAACCCCACTAAATTTAGAATCAAAGTCTATCTATTATAGCTATAAAATCGTAAAAAATTATCTAATACACTAAAATAATTTTTGTTTTATGCAACACTTTTTTGTAATTCATTAAAAAATATAATGGGTATCATACCAAAGATGCGATAATCTTATATTTTGTGTATATTTTTCACTACTTAAATATTTACATACTAATAGATTTGTGTTTGTAATTTAATAAAATATCCTTTTATCTTTAAGTATGTTATATAAATTTGCTTCACACCATAATACATAATATTTGTATATTTTATACAGCCTGAATTAAAATATACTTTAAGCAAGATTTTGCTATAATTCCAAGTTTTAAGGAGATTAGATGGATAATTTATTAGATAACACTATAATCAAACCTGTTCGTATTGATGATTCTATAAAAGAAAGCTATTTAGATTATTCTATGAGCGTTATTGTAGGTAGGGCTTTGCCTAATGCAAGAGATGGTTTAAAGCCTGTGCATAGACGAATTTTATATGCTATGAAACATAATTTAAGTTTAGCACACAACAAATCCTATGTAAAATGTGCAAAGATAGTCGGTGAGGTTATGGGTAATTATCATCCGCATGGTGATAGTGCAATTTATGATGCACTTGTGCGTATGGCACAAGACTTTTCTATGCGATTAGAGCTTGTAGATGGGCAGGGCAATTTTGGTTCTATTGATGGCGATAAAGCAGCAGCTATGCGTTATACGGAAGCTAGAATGACAAGAGCTGGTGATATAATGTTGTCTGATATAGATAAAGATACCGTAGATTTTGTGCCTAATTACGATGGTAAGGAAAAAGAGCCAGAATTATTGCCTACAAGATTTCCTAATCTTCTTGTAAATGGTTCAAATGGTATTGCAGTTGGTATGGCTACATCTATTCCTCCTCATAGATTAGATGAAATAATTGACGCATTAGTTTATAGAATTGATAATGTAGAAGCAGATATTGATGATATATTGCCATTCATAGAGGGACCTGATTTTCCTACAGGTGGAATCATATATGGTAAGCAGGGAATTATCGAGGCATATAAGACTGGGAGAGGTAGGATAAAGATCCGTGCAAAAGTTCATGTAGAAAAAACAAAGACAAAAGATATAATAGTTGTAGATGAGATTCCATATCAAGTTAATAAAGCAAGATTATTTGAGCAGATAGATTCACTTGCTAGAGAAAAGGTAGTAGAGGGTATATCAGAAGTTAGAGATGAGTCAGATAAAGATGGTATGAGACTTGTTATAGAGCTAAAAAAGGAAGCTATGAGTGAGATAGTACTTAATCATTTATATAAATCAAGTGCCATGGAAACAACATTTGGAATCATCTTATTGGCAATAGAGGGAAAAGAACCCAAGATTTTTACACTTTTAGAGCTTTTAGATGTTTTCATATCTCATCGTAAAACCATTGTTATTCGCCGTGTTATATTTGAATTAGAGAAAGCAAGAGCTAGAGCTCATATTTTAGAGGGATTAAAGGTAGCATTAGATCATATAGATGAGATTATAAAGCTTATTAGAGGCAGTGAAAATCCGGACATAGCACAATCAGAACTTATGAAACAATATAATCTATCAGAGATACAAAGCAAAGCAATACTTGAAATGAGATTGCAAAGGCTAACTAACCTTGAGCGTGATAAGATAGAAAATGAATACAAAGAGCTTATAAAACTAATAGACGAGCTTGATTCTATATTAAAAAGTGAGGATAAATTAAATAGTATTATCAAAGATGAATTATTAGAGATAAAAGAACAATTCAAAAGTGATAGACGAACTTCCATAGAGGAAAATTATGATGCAATTGATATGGAAGATTTAATTCCTAATGAATCTGTTGTTGTTACCATGAGTCATAGAGGATATGTAAAACGAGTATTATTAAAAACTTATGAGAAGCAAAATAGGGGCGGAAAGGGCAAGATTAGTGGCAATACTCATGATGATGATTTTATACAATCCTTTTTTGTGGCAAATACGCATGATACAATTATGTTTATTACAAATCGTGGGCAGCTGTATTGGTTAAAAGTATATAGAATCCCGGAAGCAGGACGAACTGCTATAGGTAAAGCTGTAGTGAATCTAATAGGATTGCAAGAGGGTGAAAAGATCATGACAACCATAACAACAAGTGATTTCAATGATGATAAATCTCTTGTGTTTTTTACAAAAAATGGTATTGTAAAGAGAACAAATCTAAGTGAATACAAGAATATAAGGAATAATGGAGTTAGGGCAATTAATCTTGATGATAATGATGAACTCATTAGTGCAAGTATTATTGATTCTAGCGTTAAAGAATTATTTATAGCAACAAAAGAGGGACAATGTATTCGCTTTAGTGTAGATTCCATTCGTGATATAGGACGGGTTGCACGAGGTGTTATAGGTATCAAATTTAAAGTGGAAAATGATAGTGTAATAGCTGCAACTACTATAAAAAGCGATGAAGATAAGCTATTAAGCATTAGTGAATTAGGCATTGGTAAGCAAACCATAGCAGGAAGTTATAGCACAATCAATAGGGGTGGCAAAGGTGTGATTGCCATGAAGCTAACAAATAAAACAGGCAAGCTTGTAAGTGTTTTAAGTGTAAATGATTCTAATATGGATTTAATGGTGCTTACAACATCTGGCAAGATGATACGAATTCCATTGGATTCTATAAGGGAAGCAGGACGAAATACAAGTGGTGTAAAAATAGTAAGTTTAGGTGATAAAGATAAGGTAGCATTTGCAAGTATTTGTAATAAAGAAGAAAAAGATGATAATGAAATGGAAAACATATAAATAAATACTTATATTGTTTTATTTGTTAATGAAATTTAACCTGTAATGCAACAGCTATATTTTTATGTTATATTATAAAAATATAAGTCATATGTAACTATCGTTGCGAATCGATGTAGGTAAGCGTATTGCATATTTGTTAAACTGCATATTATTTAGTTATAATTGCTACCTGTTTTTATTAAATGCAATGGTAAGGATTTTCATGCTAACATTTTCAGATATTTTATTAAAATTGCAAACATTTTGGGCTAATGCCTCTTTTAATGATACAAAAGGTTGTGTGCTTTTACAACCCTATGATATTCCCGCTGGAGCTGGCACTTTTCACCCCGCTACACTTTTAAGGAGTCTTGATAAAACACCATGGGCTACTGCATATGTAGCACCTTCTAGGCGTCCAACTGATGGCAGATATGGAGAAAATCCAAATAGATTAGGTAGTTACTATCAATTTCAAGTTTTGATTAAACCTTCACCTGATAATATTCAAGATTTGTATTTACAAAGTTTAAGAGCTTTGGGGTTAAACATAGAATCTCATGATATAAGATTTGTAGAGGATAATTGGGAGTCTCCTACTCTTGGAGCATGGGGGCTTGGTTGGGAAGTATGGCTTGATGGTATGGAAGTAACTCAATTTACATATTTTCAACAAGTTGGTGGCGTTGCATGCGAGAGTGTTAGTGTTGAAATTACTTATGGTGTAGAAAGACTTGCGATGTATATTCAAGGTGTGGAATCTATATTTGATATTGCATGGAATGATAATATGAAATATTGCGATGTGCATTTACAAGGTGAATATGAGTTTTCAACATACAATTTTGAAGTTGCTGACATAAATTTTTTGTTTCAAAGCTTTGAAAATATGCAGGCTGAAGCTAAGAGATGTTTAGATGCTAGATTGCCTTTACCAGCTTATGATTACACGATGTTATCAAGTCATTTTTTTAATGTATTAGATGCGAGGAAAGCTATATCTGTATCTCAAAGACAAGAATATATTTTAAAAATTAGGGAGTTAGCAAAAGGTTGTGCTATGCTTTATAAGGAGCAAGAGCAAGAAAGAATACAAAGAATTGAAAATGCTAAAATATCATAATAATTGAAACTTTGTTTATATTTTGAAATGTGCAATTAACTAGAATCTAATATACTTTAAACAAATTATGTTAAACGAGGTTTATTAATGATATTACTAATTGATAATTATGATTCTTTTACATATAACATTTACCAGCTTGTTGCAAAACTAGGTTTTGATATAATAGTGAAAAGAAATGACGAAATAAATATAGATATGATACAAGCATTAAAGCCTTCTCATATTATTTTGGGACCGGGACCAAATAGCCCAAAAGATTCTACACTATGTGTTGATATTGTTAATGAATTGAAAGGTGAGTATCCTATTTTGGGTATCTGTTTGGGGCATGAGGCGATATTATATGCCTTTGGTGTGCCAATTGTAAATGCAAAAAATATCATTCATGGTAAAGTATCAGCATTGAATCATTGTGAAGATGGAATCTTTATAAACATACCGCAACATGTAGAGATTACTCGCTATCATTCTTTGGTAGCAAAGAAAGAGGATATACCAAAATCATTTAATATAACCGCTTTGAGTGATGATGATGAGGTTATGGCAGTAGCACATAAACAATATCCATTATTTGGACTTCAATTCCACCCAGAATCTATCGGAACTAAATTTGGTGAAAAGATGCTTTTAAATTTTATATATTATAAAAGAAAAAGCATACCCATAAAGCAATATTTACATAAACTTGCTAATTTAGAGAATCTTAGTTTCGTAGAAAGCTATGATTTGATGGAATGTATATCAGAAAACGATTTAACACCAGCACAAATTGGTAGTTTAATTACAAGTTTTTATGTGAAGAAGCCAACAGGTAATGAGCTTGCAGCATTTTCTAGTTTGCTTATATCAAAGGCACAAAAGTTTGATGTTGATGATTGTGATAGAATTGATATTGTTGGTACAGGTGGGAGCGAGAGAAAAACATTTAATGTGTCTAGTACTACTGCGATTTTACTTGCAAGTATGGGATTAAAAGTTATAAAACATGGAAATAGAGGTGTAACTAGTAAAAGTGGAAGTGCAGATTTATTATCCAAATTGGGTATAAATATCGATATGGATATGAATACATGTAAAAAATGCTATGATGAATTGGGTATCACATTTTTATTTGCACCAAATATACATAATGCCTTAAAGCATGTTCAAGGTGTTAGAAAAGAAGTTGGATTTAAAAGTTTTTTTAATTTGCTTGGACCATTAAGCAATCCATTGCGTCCTACTCATCAGCTAATAGGGGTATTTCAACATGAATATACAGAGATTATGGCAGAGGCATTAAAGATTCTTGGTGTTAAAAGAGCTATGGTTGTAAGTGGATTAGATGGTATAGATGAGATAAGCTTGTGTGGTGATACAAAGATTAGTGAATTAAAAGATGGTGATATAAATACTTATATATTTTCTCCAAAAAAGTGTGGTATAAAACTTGCCGAATTTTCGGATTTGAAAGGTGGAGATGTATTTAAAAATGCAGAAATTACAATGGATATTTTAAGTGGTAATGATAGTAAAAAATTAGACTTAGTTGCATTAAATGCTGGTGCTAGTCTATATTTGTACGGAGTTGAAGATAGTGTAGAATCTGGATTTCATAAAGCAAAAGAATTTTTAAGAACAAAAAAAGCTTTAGAAACATTAGAATCTTTTAGACTACTTAGCAATAGCTAGCTATAATAATAGTTTTTATCACATAGAAGTATAAAGTAGTGAAAAAGTCTTGTCTATCCAGCATAATGTTACATTTTTTTGCTATAATGGCAAAATATTTTCAAAAAATAAACTTAAATTAAAAATTACTAAAAGGGAGTTCTATGCTAGAATGGATGCAAAAGCACAAAAAATATCTTGTTGTTACCGTTTGGGTGAGTGCTTTGGCGTTGATATTTGCTAGTATGGTTGAATGGGGCGGTGGCGGATTTTCCGCTGCTTCTTATGATAGTGTTGCTAAAGTTGGAGATAGTTACATAAGTTATCAAGAATATCAAAAAAGGTATTATGATATCTACAATCAAATGAAACAAATTTATGATATAGGCGATGATGGGAATAAAATGTTACCAGAAATAGAACAAATTGTTTTTAAAGAATTAGTACAAGAGAAACTACTAGAATTGCTTGCGAGAGATTGGGGGGTATATGTTACACCAAATGAGGTTTTATCTAAACTTATGACTATACCAGACTTTCAAGATGTAAATCATAATTTTGATAAAAACAAATATCTTACGCTGTTAGAAACCAATGGCAGAAAGGCACAAGAATATGAAGAGTTTGTTGCAAAAGTAACTTTAAATGAGAAAATGCAAAATTTTCCTATATCACCTATTTCATCTTTAGAAATTAATTCGTTTTTAAGTGCTAGCAAAATAAAAGATGATATATTATTTGATATTTTAGATAAGCAATCTGTGTTAAAAAATGTAAGTATTCAGCTTTCAGATGATAAAATTCGTGAATATTGGGAAAGAAATAAGGATAAATACGCAGAGCCAAAAAAATATGGCATTGCGTACATAGCAATCAATTTAGATGATATTAAAACAGATGGCGATTCATTAGTCAAGTATCATAAAGAAAATTCTAAGCAATATAGGGATATGTCATTTGACAATGTTAAAGATGATGTTATGAAAGATTATCAAAAGGCAATCATCAATATTTCTAATCTGTATTTAAGTAATATATCAAAAGGTATAGATAATATCGATGATAGCGAATATGGTAAGGTTATATATGCAATAGATTCTAATTCTATTTCTTTATTACAAAATTATTTAGATAATGATTTAGATGTTAATGGTATTAAAAAAGGTGATATACCATTGCATTATATTCAATTGGTTGATGATAATTCAGAGACTTATGCTATCTTATTGGAGCAGGTTAAAAAAGCGAAAAAAGGCGATGTTTTAAGCCCTATAGAATATACTTCGAATCAGTGGATTATACCGCTTGTAGTGGATGAGATTCAAGAAAAAATACTTACTTTTGAGCAGGCAAGAGACATGGTGTATAAGGATCTAATGTTAGAAGAGGAAGATAGAGAGTTTAAAAGGAATGTTCAGACTAGATTTGCAAACATAAAATCAGAGACTATGCGATACAATGTTAGCGTTAGTTACTTTGATTTGCAATTAGCTGACAAATCAGATTTATATAAAAAATTTATTGAAATTGGTTTGAATACTATCCACATGAGAGATTTTATTGATAAAATTATGAATAGTGATAAACTAGAGGGATTTATATTTTTAGATTCTGATCACGCAGTTTTGTATAAAATTGTGAATCAGAGTATGCCTAGTTATAGTGAGCTTACGAATGCCTCAAATAATGAAATTAATATGCTTGAGGAAGCAAAAATAAGGGATTTTAGGAATGCGTTGATAGAATATGCAACAAGTCGTTATAAGATAATTGATTATAGGAGGCAGAATTGAATAAGATTATTCTAGGTGTTGATGTAGGTTCAACTAAAATCTGCTCTATCATTGCTGAAGTAAGAGACTCTGTCGTCCAAATTATTGGAACTGGTTCTTGTAAGGCACAAGGCATAAAGAAAGGTGCTATTGTCAATATAGAACAAGCTGGACGCTCTATTAGATCAAGTATAGACGATGCTAAACTTATGGCGGGTGTTAGCGTTAAGAGGGCAATTATTTCTTTATCAGGGGCACATACAAAAAGCTTTAATGTTAATGGTAGTGCAAATATTATAAATAAAGAAGTTACTCTTGATACTATAAATTCCGCATTAAACATAGCAACACATAATGCAGGGATACCAAAAGATCATGAAGTAATACATGTTTTACCGCACCATTTTAAGCTTGATGATAAGGAATATGTAGAAGATCCAATAGGCATGACAGGTACTAGATTAGAGGTTGAGGCACATATAGTAACTGTTCAAAGTGCTAGCTTAGAGAATCTCAAAAAGTCTATTTTACTAGCAGGTGTTGATATTGAAAATATAGTTTTATCTTCATATGCAGCATCTATATCTGTTTTGCATGATGATGAAAAAGAATTAGGTGTGGCATGTATTGATATGGGGGCTCATACATGTGAGCTTATGATCTATGATGGTAATTCTATGCGTTATAATGATTTTCTTGGTGTTGGTTCAAATCATATATCAAATGATGTAGCTAGATACTTAAATACTCCATTAAAGATAGCAGAAGAGATAAAGATTAGATATGGCAATTTACTTCCAACTCCAGAGGAGCAATCATGTAATGTTGTGATTCCAAGAATTGGTAATAACGATGAAACAACAGAAGTTCCATTAAGAGATATTTATGCGGTTATGGGAGATAGAGTAAAAGAAACTCTTAGGATTTTATCAGATTCTATTGCCGCAAGTGGCTTAAAAAGGCATGTTAGTGGAGTCGTTTTAACAGGTGGTATGGCAAACTTAAAGGGCATGAGAGAATTTGCTTCAGCTGCATTCAGCCCTTTATCTGTTCGTTTAGCGCGTCCTATTGAGATAGATGGTTTATTTGATGATTTGAAAGATTCTAGTAGTGCAGTAGTGGTTGGTTTAATATTATATGGTGCAGGAAAATTTACTAATTATGAAAAAGATTCGCAAAATAATATTAGGAGTAAGCATAACGCTTTAAATATGATAGAATCTAGTTATGAAAACCAAGATGACAAATCAACGCAAGATGATTTTCAAATTGATTTAACGGATTTAGAACATAATTCAGATGTATCTGGTAATTATCAAGAAAGGAATAGCAATGTAAATAATGATAAACTATCGGTTTTTCAGCGTTTTAAAGAATGGACTAAGACTATATTTTAAGAGTAAAGGTGTATTATGAATGATGAAGTAGAGTTAAGAGAAATAAGAGATGATATGGAGCATACCCCGGTAATTAGTGTTGTAGGTGTAGGTGGTGGGGGCAACAATACCATCAGACATTTGTTAAATACGGGAACATTTTCAAATATTCGCCTTATGATAGCAAATACAGATTTACAACATATGCAAAATAGCCCTGTTAAGAATCATATTATTCTTGGTAAAAAATCAACAAAAGGGCTTGGTGCAGGGATGAAACCTGAAAAAGGGAAAGAAGCTGCAGAAGAAAGTTATGATGATATTAAAAAGGCTCTTGAAGGATCAGATTTGATTATCATATCTGCTGGACTTGGTGGTGGCACAGGAACTGGTGCTGCACCTGTATTTGCAAGAGCAGCCAAAGAAACTGGTGCATTGACAATAGGAGTTGTTACAAAACCTTTTTCTTATGAAGGTAGCAGGCGTGCAAGATTAGCAGAAGAAGGCTTGAAAGAGTTATATGAAGTTTGTGATTCTATTGTTGTTATACCAAATACAAAATTACTAAGTGTAATCGGTAAAAATACTGGCTATAGAGAAAGCATGAGTTATGTAGATGATGTAGTTGCGCGTGCAGTTAATGGTATATCAAGTGTTATACTTAATCATTCTAATGAGGGTATAAATGTGGATTTTCAAGATTTATGTACTATAATGAATCATAGAGGCTTAGCATTAATGGGTATAGGAGAAGGAGAAGGAGAAGATGCAGCAGGACATGCTATAAGGAGTGCTATTGAATCTCCATTATTTGACAATATGTCTATTAATGGCTCTATGGGTGTAATCGTTAATTATGAGTTTCACCCAGAATTTCCATTTTATGCCATTTCTGAATCTATGGATATTATACAAGATGCAGCAAAAGAGGATGCTGATATTATTTTTGGTACTATGCCTAGAGAGGATTTTGATAAAAATAAAGTTAGAGTTTCTATAATTGCTACTGGTTTTGAGCAATCCAATAAAGAGGCTATGAAAACACAGCAGGTAAATTCTCAATCTAATACTCAAAGCAATCATGTTCAAAAAGATATTGTTACGCAAAGTCAATCGCAACAAAGTTTATTTAATACACCAGATGTATATATGCATACATCAAGCAAGATTAGCAGTAGTGATTATGATGAGGATGATCTTGATACACCTACATACATTAGAAATCAAAAAGACTAAAGATTTTTGATTGTTTAATTGCCATATGATAGATTGTATTTTGTGATTTAAGGTATCTTTATCAATGGAATCAATACAGCACCACAAAGTTGGTGATACATTATTAGAAACAATAGATTTAAAAAAGACTTTCATTAATCATACTCAAGGGGAAGTACAGATTTTAAAAGGTATAAATTTCAAGTTAAGAGAGAGTGAAGTTGTATCTATAATCGGTCCTAGTGGTTGTGGCAAAAGCACATTTTTGCGTTGTTTAAATGGCTTAGAAATGATTAAGTCGGGCAAGATTATTTTTTGTGGTAAAGAGCTTAACTCAAAAACTAATTGGAAATTAGTGAGGCAACAAATAGGCATGGTATTTCAAAGTTATGAGTTATTTCCTCACCTTAGCGTGCTTGATAATATTTTATTGGCTCCATGTAAGATTCTAAAAAAAAGTATAAATGAAGCAAAAGAAGAGGCATATAAATGGCTAAAAAGGGTAGGTTTAGAAGAGAAAGCATCTAATTATCCTAGGGATTTAAGTGGCGGACAAAAACAACGAGTTGCTATTGTTAGAAGTCTATGTATGAATCCAAAAATAATGCTTTTTGATGAAGTTACAGCTAGTTTAGACCCAGAGATGATAAAAGAGGTATTAGAAGTTATTAAGACATTAGCAAATGAAGGTATGAGTATGGTTATAGTAACACATCAGATGAAATTTGCACATGCAATAAGTCATAGAGTTATGTTTTTTGATAATGGAATTGTAGCGGAGGAGGGAAACGCACATGAATTTTTTAATAATCCCAAGACAATTAGAGCTAAACAATTCCTTAATATCTTTGACTTTGAATGATTATCTAGTAAAATCTAATATTCATAATAAAAATAACTATAAATACTAATATTTTTAATTTTTATAAACCTTGATAAAAATAGATAATAAGATTGTTATCTACAATACATCGTAAATAAGGGCTTTTAATAAACATTAAAAATTAAATAGTTATCAAAAGATATTTAAGGATTTTTACAAATTACTTTGCATGTAAGGGTTTAATTATTTAAATTGATCTGCGCAAATTTGAATAGATTTACTAGGTATAATATAGCACAAACTATAATAATAACGAATGGGTATCACAATTTATTAAAAGACTATAAAATATTAAAGTAGCAATACATTTTAACCTGCACAATGCAATTAGATTCTATGAAATTAGCTTTCTAAGCACTCTTATTTAACTCCCTCATTTTTTACAATATAGATTTAACCCAAATTGCTAAAAATAAATAAACAATTACATTAAACCTAGCTTAATAAATGCAGACTAGATTCTATACAAATCTATCAATAAAATATAAAATAATAGAATCTACCTCACATAATACAAAGTTTCTAAGCTAGATTCTAAAACTCACACTATTTAAATAATTTACAAAAGTCTTAATATAAATAAGAATCTAACATAATAGCAAAAAACCAAATAGCAAAAAACCAAATAGCAAGAAACATACACAGCAAGAAACCAAATAGCAAGAATATAATAGTAAGAAATATAGCAAAGATTCCAATCTTAATTAATGCTAAACATATTAATATTGCTTAAACAAAGTTATATAAAACAGCGTATAACAATGATTTATCTAATGTGTTTTACTATATTTGCAAGCTAATATCTACCTTACTAAAGTCATAAGCTTGTAGCTTTAGATTCTAGTAATTGATTTATATAGAATCTAGTTTATTGGAATCAAAGCATATTAATCAGACCATATAAATACAAATAGATTTATAAAATATACATCTATAAAATAAACAATATATATAAACACAAAGAGACAAACAATCAAACCAATATATAAAACA
>JARHYT010000079.1 GCA_029264775.1 Helicobacter sp.
TTTAATAAAATTACTTTGAATACTAACTTATAAAATTAAATAGTAGTATTGTAAAATACAAAATAATTTTACCAAAAAATATATTAAATTTTAGTAATTTCATTTTTTCTTTAATTAATATGTAGATTTTGTCCAAGCCATAAATTATTCTTTAGTTATATCACTAATGCTTCTATACCTTTTTCTATTACTTCTTATAAAGCACTGCAATAAGTTCTACAGGTGAGACTGCATAAGGGTTTAAAGCACTAAGCTAACTTCTCCATGCTATGCGTCTTGATATTGCTTTCACTCCAAATGATTGTGCTATTATATTTCCATTGTATTCTTTTGCAATAGTTGTAATATCTGCCCCTATACTTTGTTGTCCGCCTTTGTTTTTATCAAGTGGAATATTTAAGCAAAGCCTAGCCTAATCTTTTGCTTATATATAATAATTTGCAATCCATTGTTTAGAAAATTCTAAATAACTTTCATAAGAATTAGAATTTTCATTTGAATTATATTAATCCCTATATTATAAGGTGGAGAAGTGATAATTAAATCAAAAAAGTTTTCCTTAAAGCAATCAGTATGTAGCACATCACTTTAAAAAACAATTATTGCATTGATAATAAGGATATGATTTTATGCTTGGTTTTATCATATCAATTTCTTTAAATTGCTAAGTAAAGATTCTATCCCTTTAGTCTTATTGCTTTTATCAAAATTTAAATAACCAATTCTAAACTTCTACTAAATTACACTAACTCATACTTGTCTAGCCTTTATAACTAATACCTCATCTGTATATCCCATATTTTTTAATTCTTTAATTTTTATATCATAAAATTCTTGTTTTTGGTTTCAAAAATTTCTTTATCTTTGTATATGAAATACCACTATATTTTGCTAAAATGATTTAAAATTATTAACTACTATTTCATATGATTTGATTACTTTTTTCATATTTTATTTAACCTTTAATTTTTTTAAAATATTATATTAATATATTTTGCAATTCTATTAAAAACTAAAAAATTTTATATTAAAATTTATAATTGTTTTTAAAACTTTACAAACATCATAATATTATTATGTGTGTTTAATGCTTCAAAAAGTCTTAAAAGTTTCTAGTAAAAAAACACTTATGGTCAAAATCCAATTGTTTAAAACCTTACAATTTCTTCTAAAAGTATATGGTTATATTGTAACTATATTAATGAGAAATAAGTAACAAGGTCGGTTATATTCTAACTGTTGCTCATGAAATTATACCAATAAAATCTTCTTACTATATGGTTAATTTTTCAAAATCTTCAAATCGCTTCCATAATCTAAAAATTCATATTCTTTAATATACTACAAAATGCTATTAAATATTTAATTTCATCTTTTACAATAATTTTCCATTGCATAACATAGTAAAAATATTGGTTTAACTCATAAAAAATTTTAAATTAACATTCACATTGCAAATTTTACTTATCGCGATAAATTGAATAATAAAGATTATTTATTGGTTATTAAAACAATAAAATTATTAAATTGTTGAAATCTTCTATAAAATTAAAAAGTAAGCCATTTGGCAATACTTCCTGATATATCTAAACCTGTTAAATTTTCTATCCATAGCCACTGTCCAAAGCAATTTATCTCTAAAAATATCCATTCATCTTGTGGTGTAACAATAAAATCTAATGCACCATATACTAAACCCATTTTTTCCATTAACGCATCAACTTTTTCTACTATTTGTGTTGGTGGTGTTAAGACTAAGTGCGGAGTGTTTGCCAAATCATACCGTCGCCAATCTATATTGGCAACTTTAGAATCTTGTGAGTTTATTTGACATACGAAATGTTTGTTGCCAACTACAATCCAACGCACTTCAAATTTTTTCTTAACATATTCTTGCAAAACTATAGGGTTTTGAGTTCCACTAAATTTATATTTTAAATCATTGATGGTAATTTTATTTGTATATACACCCTTTAATACATCATTCTCTACATAAATATTTTGATTGTATAGTTTAAAAATTACTTCTCCTTGCTCAATAATAAAGTGTTCTAAAGCTATATAATCATTGCTTACAATGGTAGTTGGAGTATTTAAACCCACTTGTTTTGCGATTTGTGTTTGAAAAAACTTATTTTCTCCAATATAAGCATTCTTTAGTGAATTAAATGCTTTTGTTGACCTTAGACTAAACCATAATCCATTTAAAACGGCATTAAATTCATTTTTAAAGATCTTAAAATTAATATTATGCTCTAAACTTATTTCTTCAATACTTAATTCTAAAAATGCTCGACGAAAATATATACATGAAATTTCATTGTGTCTTATGGAGTTTTTACCTACAACAATGGTCCAAATATTATTCTTAAAGCTAAGAGTTGTGTTTGAAATAGCATTCAAATCTAAATTAAGTCTAAAAGTTTTCTTTCCTGCTTCTTGAATTTTTTTTTCCACAAGATCTGCATGAGCATCAAAATGATCACTAACTATTAGTATCATTACTAATACTCGTTTAAATCCAATAATATACAAACAATTGTTCTGTATTTATGCAATTTTCATGCCCTCATTTGGTCTATCACTATCTCCTCTATTGTCGGTTTCTCCTGCATATGTGCTTTGTTGAGTGCTGGTAGGTGCACCACTAGCATAAATGTCTTTTACATCATTCGCAGGTTTCCAGATCCATTCGCCTTTTATGCTATTATCCACATGTATAGACTCTAAATAATATCCTGCAAAGATTTGATTGAAATTTTGCATTTATGTTCCTTTCAAATAATTTATTTTAATTATACACTAGAATTACATAAATTATTTGAAATATAAATGATTTTTTCTAAACTAGTATTTATCTTGTTACAATAGGTAATTTATGCCCATAAGAATTACCATTAATTTTTAGCTTGTTTTATTATTTTATATAATTAATTTATATAAAGATTTTTTAATTTTTGAATTTTCATAATGCACACCCAATAAATATTTAAAATACTGCAAAATTTTGGGACTTAGAATCTTAGTTTCACTTTTATTTATAAAATAAGATTCTAAAGCTTTAAATTGTTGAAAATCAGTCATAATATCATAATTTCCAAAATAAATAAGGAATATGTGGTAAAAACAATTTAAACACATCGACATAGCAATACAAACTATATTGATCATCAGGGACATAAATTGTATTTGTGTTTGCTCTATTTATAAAAGTTTTTGATCTTACAAGAGCATTGATATCGCACATTGTGTAAAACACTGCCTTGATTTGAGAATTTGTGATGCGTTTTTTTTGTTAGGATATTTATCAATATATTTACCGACTTAATCAAAATCATTTATATAAAAAATCCTACCCTCTATTGTTGTGAAATTAAAATTACAAATATACTTATAATCCATTCCCACATTATTTTTTTATACAAAGCAATAATCATTGGAAAATGCCCCTTAGAGTCCTTGCAAAATTCTTTTGAGCTAATGATTGTAGAATCAAAAGCCTATAATCCTTTGCAAAATTTTTTAGTGCACTAAAGTTTGTTTTTTAATCAGATATGAAAGTGGGTGTAGAACACAGATAAAATTTGCTTTTAACTTATCATAAGAGCGTAAAACGCTTATGCCTATATATCTAGATTGCAAGGTAGAATCTATTTGCATAGATTCTTTATTTTTTAATGAGCTTTGCATGATAGAGGTTCTTTCATTGTAAGGTGGATTACCCATGATGATAAGTCTGCAAGATTCTGTAATACTAAAATTATCTCTCGTAACATTATATAGTGCATTTTTATGAAGCAGTTTTACCTTAGAATCTAGTGTGCTTTTTGCTATATGTAAGGCTGTTTTATCAATATCAACTCCTATGATTTTAGTAAAGCTATTTTATTAAATCCATTTTCAATAATCGCATTTGTGCGTAAGAAATTACCACTTCCACATGAACTATCAAACAACACATAGCCATTAGAATCTATATGTTTTTGGAGCATAGTATATACTTCATTAACCAAAAAATCAGAAGTATAAAAACTACCAAGATTGATTTTTTCTTTTGTGTCTAAATGCGTTGATTCTATCGTTTATCCAAACACTCTTTTAAAGATAGAATCCACATTTTTAGTGTAATAGCTGAACTCAAAACACTTACGCACAGCATCTTTACCAATCAAATCTATGAGTTCAGAATCTGCTAAAAGATATTGCAAATATAAGCTTTCACCTTTATCATTTAATGCACTTTTTCCCTCTTGTAAATCCTGCCATACCCTCATAGCATTTCTTTGCACAATCTTATAAGCATTTTCGCGACTAACACCCATTTTTGGCAATTCTAATAAGATTCTTTGCGAAAATACAAGTCCTCCTGTTAAATTTAGATTTTTCATCATGTTTTTTGGATAAACCACAAGCTTATCTAGTAGTCTAGTAAGTCTTGCTAGCATAAAATCTGTTGTGATAAAACTATCAGGCAATATAAACCTCTCAACGCTTGAATGGCTAATATCCCTTTGATGCCATAATGCCACATTTTCCATAGCTGGAAGTGCATAGCTTCGTATCATTCTGCAAAGCCCCGTTATATTCTCGCTTAAAATAGGGTTTCGCTTATGTGGCATGGCAGAACTACCCTTTTGCCCTACCTCAAAATATTCCTCTGCTTCATAAACCTCTGTTCTTTGTAAATGCCTTATTTCTACTGCAATTTTTTCACAGCTACTAGCAAGTAGGGCTAAATCACTTATAAGTCTTGCATACCTATCTCTTTGAATCACTTGATTGCTAATAGGTGCTGGTTTTAAACCTAATTCATTGCATACTAGAGTTTCTAGTTTCATTGGTGTGTGTGCTAGATTTCCCATAGCACCACTTAATTTACCAACACTTATAACTTCAAGTGTAGATTCTAATGCTTTTAAATGCCTATTTAATTCGTCATACCATATAGCACAAACAAGCCCAAATGTAATTGGTTCTCCATGTATGCCATGACTCCTGCCAACCATCAATGTATGTTTGTGCTCATACGCCCTATTTTTAATCACTGCTTTTAAGTCTTGTAAGTCTTTCAAAATAATTTTTAAGGAATCTCGCATCTGCAATGCTACTGCCGTATCAATACAATCACTTGAAGTAATGCCATAATGCACCCATCTTGACTCCTCGCCTAAACTCTCACTTACACTTGTAGTAAATGCTATTAAATCATGTTTTGTAACCGATTCTATTTCATCAATTCTAGCAATATCAAATTTTGCATTTTTACAAATTTTTTCACAATCACTATCAGGGATTAATCCTAATTTATTCCAACCTCTAACTAACGCTTTTTCTACTTCAAGCCATGCACTATATTTAGCGTTCATATCCCAAAGCTTTTTCATCTCTTCTCTTGCATATCTCTCTACCATAAAACCTCCTTAAATTATATTGGAATCTATTTTGAAATTTTTTAAAAAACAATAAGCTCACAAAGTATTGTTTGCTGTATTAAAATTTTTTGGCAATGTTTCTACATATAGGCTTTGACTAGGAAATGCAAAATCAAGTTCGCAATTTTTTACAATTTCCATAATTTTAAATATAACATCTTCTTTTGTTTCAAGAAATTCTCTTTTTGTAATACCTTCCACAAAGCAATCTACTAATATATTAATGGAGCTATCGCCAAGCGATTCCAAACATACATAAATAGAGCTTTTATAGCCAAAGAAATCATCATAAGATATAATATCTTTTTTTAATGCAATCTTATATTTATCTTCCTCGCCGTATTTTGACTTAGTTGCAATATTTGGGTGTTCCAACAACATTTTATTAATTTCTTGAATACATTTTTTTAATTTGTCTTCTGTTGCACTATAGGTTACTCCAATACTCATTTTTATTCTTCGTCCAGCCTTTCTGCGACTCCAATTTTGTATGACTTTGCCAGCTAATTCAGAATTTGGAACAAATAATAAAGAATTATCAGCTGTTCTTATTGTAGTTCTCCTTAGCCCAATTTCTACAACAACCCCCTCTATACCACCACATTCAACCCAATCACCTTGTGAAAATGAATTGTCAAATAACAACATAACAGATGCAAAGAAGTTCGCTAATGTATCTTTTATGGCTAACGCAACTGCTAAACCACCAAGTCCAAGCGATGCAATGATTGCAGAAATATTGAACCCAAGATTTTTAAGAATCAATAATCCCGAAACAATTAATATCATAGTATCAAGCAATTTTAATATAAGATTAATAATTTCTTTTCTAAAATCACTATTAGATTTTTGTAATAAATTAGCTAGTATTGCTGTGCCATAACTATTTGTAGCCGCTATCAAAAACCATGCGGCATTTATTATATACAATATATTAAACCATGAAGAAATCTTATCTGGTTGCAGTTCTGGATAATATAATACACCTATACAAACATGCAAACTCCAAACAAATAAAAACAAAGATATTGGACGCAATAAATCCTTTTGCATCATTTCATGTAAATCTTTATCTTGATTTGTTAAGTGTATTGCAAGATTCATAAAATATATGATAATCCTTGTAATTAATTTTCTATAAACCCACAGAATCAAAAAACATATCAAGGATAAGATTATTTTGATAATTAAAATATTATGATGTCCAACAGGTAAAAAATGAGATAGTTCTTGCAATGTTATGCGTATCATTGCATGCAATATCGTATCTTGAGGCACAAAATCTCCAGCATGCCATTCAAGGTATGTAACCAAATCAATAGCAGTTGATAATCTATTTCTATATCTTGATATTTCTAGGTCGGCATTTTTTCTTTGAGTTTTCGTTAATATGTCTAAATTGTCAAAATCCTTTGGCATTTCATTTAAATCGTTCAAAGTAGGTTTAATAATATCTGTAACTTTTTGTTTCTGTGAAAAAAAATCAATCTGCTTTCTGAGATTCTGAAAAAGTGTGAATATTTTGTAATCTATATCAAGCATATAAATTGCAATTTCATTGTTAATTGTCGCATAAGCATCTTTTTGAATCTTAGAATCAGAAAGCATCATTGTTTGCTTCATTCTATCGTTTTTGTTGTCATCAAAGTTAAATCCCAATTCTTTGTTTTTATCTCTAACTTCTTCTATAAACAATTGTAATAAGTCATTTTTTTGTGTTATTAACGATTCTTTTTTATTAAAGTCATTGTTATTTTCTGAAACTAGATGCAATTGCCATGCAACATCATTAAGATAGGCAAAAAGTTCCCTTATACTCAAATATTTAAAAGATATGCTTTTGTTTAAATCACTAGTTTTTGTATCTAATATGCCTATATTACTTTTTGCAAATAAGAAAAAACATACACATATTATAAAAATTGCATATCCAAGATACCCAAATTTTTTCACATATATTCCTATACATTAATTTGTAAGCATTGCTACAAAACCTCTATCAAAACCAGAATAATCTTGATAGAAATTAGCCTCATATCCAAATTTCATTAACACTTCATGCACACTTTCTCTTTGATCATAACCAATCTCACAGACTAGAAATTTAACCCCTCTCTCACTAGCTTGCAAAATCAATCTTTTTAATATCTCATCTCCCTTGTATCCACCAAATAATGCTATGTGGGGTTCATGCAAAACTTCTTGATTTAATGGGTAGTTATTTGCAATATATGGCGGATTAGACAGCAACAAAGGGCATTGTTGAAGCATTAAATAAGGAGATTGTAAAAGATCAGATTCCACAAAATCACATCTATTGTCCATATCTAACCTTTGTGCGTTGTGTTTAGCTATATTTAATGCTTTCTTGCTTATATCTGTTGCAATTGCACAAGTTTTGTCTGTATTGTTTAATATCGAAAGACTAATAGCTCCACTTCCAACACCAACTTCAATAAAATTAGTAATCCCATAGGTTTTAATAATATCTAATGCTTTTTCTACCAAAATCTCCGTTTCTGTTCTTGGTATCAACACATTTTCATCAACATAAAATTCCATATCATAAAAGTACGCACGATTTGTTAAATATTCAAGAGGCATGCCATTTTTACGCATTGCTAGAAGCTTAAAATATCTCTGTTTATCAAAGTCAGATACCTCTTTTTTTGCATTAATATGTAAATCTGTGCGATTCATATTCAATATAAAGCATAGTAGCGTCTCTGCCTCATATCTGGGACTTACGATATTAAAGCTTTGTTGATTGTCAATTTTTGAATAGATGCCACCATATTTTGGCAAATCCTTTGGCAATTTATCTGTTTCAAAACTATTAATGTCTGTTAGTAGAAATGAGGTTTCATACACAAGTTTTTTAAAATCATCAAGATTGACATCTTTTAAAAACGCTATTGCTATACGCAATAATAGATCAATTTCTATCATGTAAGCCCCCAAGAGCTTTTAATCTGTCAAGTAATGGTGGATGAGAATAGTAAAAGAATATATATGCCGGATGAGAATATGGAAAGGCTTTGTTTTCATTTACCAATCTTATTAAAGCCTCTCTTAAGGCATTACTGCTAGCACAAGACGCACCGAATTTATCCGCCTCATATTCCGCCTTACGACTAAAATAGCTTTGAAGCGGCATGAATAAAAAAGAAAAAACGGGTAAAACAAGCATTGCTAAAATCAATATACTACCATGTGTTGGTTGTAACCCTATATACAGGCAAATAGACTTAAAATATAATCCAACAACAGCGAAGATAAAAAACAATATAAAACCGCTAATAACGATATTTCTTGATATATCTTTATGTTTAAAATGTCCTAGCTCATGCCCTAATATCGCTATCAAACCATCATCGCTGATTTTTTCTAACAATGTATCAAATAAGACAACTCTTTTGGAGTTGCCAAATCCACCAAAATATGCGTTTAGCCTACCATCTCTTCTACTTGCATCCATTACATAAATACCATTGCTTTTAAATCCCACTCGCTCTAGTAATATTTGAATCCTGCTTTTTAAACATTCATCTTTTAATGGCGTAAAATTATTAAACATAGGGGCTATAATAGTAGGATAAATTAATTGTATAAGCACAATAAAACAGAATATTAAAACAAATCCCACTAACCACCATAATTTTATAGTCTCCATAGTCCATAACAATAAGGCAAACACAATGCCCAATAATATACCAAGTATGAACAACATTTTTACACAATCAAGTAAAAATTCCTTCATACTTTGCTTATTGAATCCATAATCTAAATCAATCTTTCTTGCCAATAAATTTAAGGGAAAATGTAGCAATGCGTTCAAACCTATAAAGGACATAAGCATTAACCAATCTAAACCAAAACTACTAATTGTTTGCATACTAAAAGTATTAAGCAAAAAAACAATTCCATATTGTAACCAAAAAACAAGCACAACAAAATCAAGTATATAAGAAACTATAGATAGCTTAAGTTTTGATATAGTGTAGTTTGCAGCAATTTTATAATCTTCTTTATTTAGAATAACAGCTTTTTGTTTTGAATATACCTTAACATATCTCATTTGTAAAATATCCAATACAAAAGATGGAATGATATACAAAATTAAATACGCTAAAACAACGACATACAATGCAATCTCCTTTTGCGATAAATCCTAGGCTTTAGATAGTTTATTATATCTTTTTAAATAATATATTAATTTCATATATAATTTAGCCTAGGTGTAAAGCAATTCAATAAATTATGCTTGGCGTTATAATTATTATTAGTTCCTCTGTCCTTTGTATATTGTTTGTCTTGCCAAATATTCTATTAAACCACCTATTTTCTCCAATCTTTGGAATCATTTGTCCTGTATCTTGTGTAACATTATTTATTAAACCGCCTATTATAACTCTTTGTCCATTCATGAGTTTGACAATAGACGATAATTGATTTGTGCTAAGATTTGGTGGTGAGGATAGAGCTTGAGAAGCATTCTCTAGCTCTGGATCTTTTGTTTTAGTTATAGATGGATTAATGCGTAAGATTATAGAATCTTTGTTGATTGATGGCGTAATATCAAGCAAGATTCCTGCAAATACGCTAGGATATTGTGTGCTTGTATTCTGTATTGCTGTATTTGTATTATTGGATTGAAAAACGAAGTTTTGGGTGTATCTTAGCACAGAACCAACACTGATTATTGCTGGTTGATTGTTTAGTGCCATTATTTTTGGATTGCTAAGACTTCTCAATTCCCCGTATGTTTTTAAAAGATTAAATATGCTATTTAAATCTGCTACATCATTTCTTATAGTCAAGCTAGCAATTCCACTTCCAAAAGAAAGGTTTAATTGAGAGTTATTGGGATTTAATATAGAAAATATTGATTGCCAATCTATTCCAACATTACTTGTTTTAAAATGCGTAAGAGATAAAATCTCAACATCAAGCAATACTTGTAGATTCATCTTTTCTTCAAGTTGGGTTAAAAATCTTTTTACTTCCTTCATCTTTGCCTTTGTAGTCCATACAGAAATTAAACCAGCACCTTTATCAATCATAAATTTATCGCCACTCTTAGAATCAAGCATTATCAATAATTTAGATTCTATATCTGCCCAAAAATTTATTTCATCAATAGAGTATATTTTTGTCCCACTTTTTCCAAATCTAGAATTTGCATTGCTCATTTGACTTCGCAATTGATTTCTTAATGATAAATTATCTAAATAACCGGAGATATTATTGTTTTGTGTTACATTATTTTGAGCATAGCTCACATTGTTATTTAAATAATTGTTATATCCTGTTGTATAAAATCCACCATAAAAATTATCTTGTTGTTCTTGTGAAAATAATACATCCGTATTGCTTTGAGCCATTCTAGTGCTTGAGATATAATTCATATCAAATATTTGCATATCAATATCTTTTATTATAAGCTTATTGGATTCTATACTATAAAAACTATCATGCAATAAAATAGGTATTATAAAGTCAAGCTTTTTATTTTTAATATTTATCATATTAACATTATTTGTATTTGATTGAAACTTACTGCTTTGTTGGTATTGAATTGAAAAATTACATTCCTTTGCAAGTGCATATAAAATTTCTTTATTGCTTAGCCTCACTTCTTTTTTTATATTAAACCTTCTATTTTCACATTGTGGAGATAACATAGCAATATTTAATTTATTATCATTTCTTTGCTTTTTTATCTGCTTATTTTGTATCCCTTTTATATCATGATTAGGTGTTAGTGCTTTAGATTCAATGGCTTTTAGTTGTTTGGAATCTATCTCTAAATAATTTATATCAAAACTATTTATGTTGTATTTTAATGTGTCTAATTCACAGCATGTATCAATAGAATCTAAAAAGGATTTGTAACTATCAAATCGATTTATCTGTATATTTTCTCTTGCCAAAAATTCATGATAATTTATATCTGCATATGAAAATGTTTCAAAAGACAACCTCAAATCATCTATTATTGAGTACCGATTGGCGTTGTTTTTATTAGAGATTGTGTGTGAGGCATTGCTTAATTGGTTTGCAAAACCATATTGAATTAAAATATTTATTGAGATTAGAACTAAATATTTAAACATCTATCAATCGAAATCTATACGCAAAAAATCTAAATTTATGATTTTAAAGACTTACCAACAATTTTGCTAAATTCTGGAGTTGTTTCAAACACACGGAATTGTGCTTGTTCTGATACTCCATCTTTAATGTTTCCCTTTGATTCCAATGCATCACTTAAACCATAGTTATCTGAAATTCCAAATGATTCATAACCATCAACATCTTGAATTTGCATATCTAAATCACTGGCTAGGTTAATATCACTATTATCATTTTGACTTGACGATTGTGCATCTATTAGATAGTCCATGTTAGAATCTTTTGATTCTATCCCTAACAAGCTATCAAACTCGCTAGTGTAATTACTGCTATCGCTTATATCCATGCCATCTGGATAAGCCTCTTGTAACTCCAACGAATCATCTAATGTCGGCAGTAGTTTATCTGAATCTTGCATAATGTTTTCTTCATTGTTTGAATGCTCTTCTATATCTTGTTCATAGTTTGTTTGATTATCCAAAGATAAATTGTTAGTATCTTGACTTAATTTCTCATCATCTAAGGCTTCATCAAATAAAGATTCTAGTGAAAATAAATCATCATCAATAGGTTTAGGTTCTTTGCCTTCTTCATTGGCTAATTTTATTGAATCTGTAGTTTCTGTAGAATCTGCGTTATCTAGATTTTTTGAAATATCTTGTAAAAAATCTAGTGAAGTATCTTGTGTATCTTTTATTGCATGCTCTGAAGCATCTAGTTTCTTAATATCCTCTATATCGTGCAATGAATCTATATCTATATTTAATTTGTTCAATTCTGTTTGCAATTCTCCAAACAATGTTTTGCCTTTACCAATATTTGATTCTGCACTATCTTGCATATGTTTATCACTGATACTATTATGTTTTAAATCAAGATCTATTGCTTTATTATCTTCATCATTTAAAAACTCAAGCGGAGAAAATCCTTGATATTCATCTCCTTTAGTTAAGTTATCTACCCCATTAGTATTTAAATCGCTAGTTTTATGCGATTCAGTAGCTTCTTGTGTATCTGCAGATTCTGTTGAATCTTGAGTGCTTTGCGTATTGTCTGTATCTGCGTATAGAAAATCTAAAATATTGTCTGTATTTTGCGTATTGTCATGATTTGAATCTGTTTCACTAGGTTGCTTATCAAGTGGCTGCGAATCTTTTGAGTTTATAGAATCTAGTGTATTTGAGAGATCCAATTCACTATCTAACTCATTATTAATCACTTCTTGTGTATCTGCAGATTCTGTTGAATCTTGAGTACTTTGCGTATTGTCTGTATCTGCGTATAGAAAATCTAAAATATTGTCTGTATTTTGCGTATTGTCATGATCTAAATCTGTTTCACTAGGTTGCTTATCAAGTGGCTGTGAATCTTTTGAGTTTATAGAATTATTACTTAATGTAGTTGAATTATTTGTTGTACCCGTGCTTATATTTGTATCACTTTGCCTAAGATCTAAAAATTCTAAATCTTTATGGCTTAAACTCTGTAAAGTTTGTTTAAGCTCTTCCATATTTTTACCTGTTTCTTCTTGTATCACTTCTTCTTCTTGGGCAGTTTCTTGCTGTTTTAGCTGTTTTTCTGTACTCTGTAGCTCTAATGATAAAAAGTCTCTCCATTCATTAGGATTTATTTTTTTTGCAGTGATAAATATATCTTTATCTCCTCTACCACTTACATTAACAACTATAATCTTACCTCTTTGCTCCTTTGTTATCTGTATAACTCCCGCTAAAGCATGACTTGATTCTAACGATGCCAATATGCCTTCATGACGGGCAAAAAATTGCATTGCCTCTAACGCCTGATCATCACTAACCGCAAGGAATTCCGCTCTATTTATGTTAGCTAAATGTGCTAATTGTGGTCCAACTCCTGCATAATCAAGCCCAGCACCAATTGAATGCGTATTTTGTATTTGCCCATGTTGATCTTGTAGAAAATATGATTTAAAACCTTGTGCTATGCCAATTCTAGCCCCACTATTTTCACTCAAACACATTGCATTTTTATTTGGTAGAAAGTTTTCACCACCAGCTTCTATCCCCAATAGTTTGACTTCCATATTATTCAAAAAAGCACTAAATGCACCGATAGCATTACTTCCACCACCAACAGACGCTATGATATAATTTGGTAAAATAATATCCATATTTTTACTCAAAGCTTTTATTATTTGCTTTTTAATCTCATATCCAACGATAGATTGTGCTTCTCTTACTATATCAGGATATGGATATGGTCCCACTGCTGAACCAATTACATAAAAATACTCATTAGGAGAGCTACTCCACTGCTTCAAAGCCTCATTAATTGAATCTTTTAAAACTTTGGTGCCACTTTCTACGCTAACTACTTCAGCACCAAATTGTTGCATGATAAATACATTTGGTAGATGTCTTTGCCTATCTGCCTCACCTATAAAAATAGTACATGGCATTTTTAAAAATGCACATGCACTAGCCACAGCGATGCCATGTTGCCCAGCCCCAGTCTCTGCTATAATGTGTTTTTTATTCATTTTTTTTGCTAACAAAACCTGTGCTAACGCATTATTTATTTTATGAGAACCAGTATTTGCTAAACCATCAAATTTTATATATATATCATTGCATAATATCTCAGAAGCATTTTTTGCATAAATTAATGGTGTTGGTCTGCCAGCAAATGTTTTAAATAAGCGTTTTAATTCTTTTCTAAAACTCTTTGTTTGAAAAATTTGCTTATATGCCTTCTGCAAATCATGTAATGGGGCATATAAAATTTCTGGCACAAAGCAACCACCAAAACTATTATCACCCTCTCCAAAAAATCCTTTTTCACTTTCTAAAAATATCTTCTTTTCCATGCAAAACCTTCTTAAATATTAAGAATACAAGATCACTTTCTTAAGAGTTTAGATTCTATCATATTTATTGATTTTTATCTTTATATTTGACAATAATATAATGTTTATTACATATTTTACTATTCAAATATAGAATCTAAAAGTCCCTCTATAAATTCTTTCTCATCAAATGGTATTAGTTCATTTTCTTTTTCACCAATTCCCAAAAATATAATTGGCAACTTAAACTCGTATATAATACTTAATATGGAGCCACCTTTACTTGTACCATCCATCTTTGTGATAATTATTCCATCTAGCCCCAATGATTCATGAAAGATTCTTGCTTGTTCTATACTAGAGCTACCTTGTGTTCCATCCAACACAAGTATCTTGTGAAATGGTCTCTCATCAATAGCCTTAGAGCATGTTTTAGATATTTTTACAAGCTCATTTTTAAGGTTTGTTTGGTTTGGTAACCTACCAGCAGTATCAATTATTGCATAATCCATGTTTCTAGCCTTAGCTGCATTAATTGTGTCAAATGCTAAAGCACTTGGATCATGTGCATGTTTTGTAGTGATTATATCAACTCCTATTTTATCGCTCCAAAGCTGCAATTGCTCGATTGCAGCAGCCCGAAATGTATCGCCAGCGCCTAAAATAACCTTTTTATTGTTATCCTTAAATCTCTTTGCAAGTTTTGCAATGGTGGTTGTTTTGCCTGCACCATTAACGCCAAAAATAAGATACACTATTGGAGTTTGTTTTAATTCCTGAAACCTCACTTTATCATAATAACTTTCACCGCGAAAAAATCTCTCGATAGCGACACGCAATTCATCTTTACTTACATTATCACCTAAATTATCAAGTATCTTCATAACGATGTCATAGTTAATATCACATTCGATTAATATCTCCTCAAGCACATCTTTTGATATTTTTTTCTTTTTTTGCCCTAGAAACCTAGTTATATTTTCAGAAGTCTTTTTTAGAAATGAAAACATTAAATATCTCCTTTTATTGCTTTTGTTCTTTATTAATATCTGAATCTTCTAATTGAACGGAGGATAAAATTTCACTAACATCTTTTTCAAAAATTTCCTCCAATATAGCACCTTCATAACTTCTAACAACATTGTTATTATTGTCAATCAAAAGGAATAATGGTGATTTAAAATCTTTAATTTCTATATTCAATGCTCTTTTTACTGAATCTATAAAAAACTCAAAATCCTTATTGGACGCAATTAGGTTCGGAAACCTTGGGCTTGATTGAGGTAAAAAATCCTTATATACTTTTGTATTAATCATAGATTGGCTAAGCACTACCACCTTTAAACCCCTTGTTCTTGAGGCAAGATTGCTTAAATGAATTAAAGTAGGGATACACATGCTACAATCTTGTGGAAAAATGGCAAGTATTTTTGCATCATTTCTGCCATCTAATATATTATTTTTTGTAGTCTCATTAATTATTGGTATCTGTATTTCATTGCCATTTTCTTTTATTTCAATTGCGAATTTGTCTGCATTGGATGTGAATATATATAAATCTTTCTTGTCGTCCTTATTAGCTACATCTTGTTTATCATCGCTACAATTGGTAAAGACCAAACAAAAGGCAACTACAATAAACATAACTTTTTTGTGGAATAAAAAACGAATAATATTAAAAAACATAGAAATCCTAAATTTATAATGTGTTGAAAGATACTAATTATACATTAAAAATATAGTACATTTGATTTAAAAATTAAAGAACTTATCATGTTATAATGTTCGTTGAATATTGCGAGTTAGTATGAAATTTAAGGGTGTTGTGTGCTTGAGTTTTTTAATATTTCTGTTTTTATGCGTATTTTAGAGGGTGTTTATACTCTTTTGTCTGTTGCATTAATAAGCATAATATTTTCCATAATCGGCGGTCTTATTATGGGGCGACTTATGATTGCAAAAAACATAATTGTAAAATTCATATGTAAGATTTTTCTTGAAAGCATACGCATTATACCGCTAATAGCCTTATTATTCATTGTTTATTATGGAATCCCTAGTGCATTTGATATTCATATTAGCGGCATATTAAGCGGTATTATCGTATTCAGTTTATGGGGCATTGCTGAAATGGGGGATTTAGTCCGCTCAAGCATATTGAATATACCACGACATCAAAGGGAGTCTGCTCTAGCCCTAGGATTTAATACTATGCAAATTGAATTTTTAATTATATTTCCACAGGCATTAAAAGCATTAGTTCCATCAAGCATAAACCTATTTGGCAGAATCATTAAGACAACTTCATTATTACCATTAATTGGCGTAGTGGAATTATTAAAGGTAGGACAGCAATTGATTGAAGTGTTCGGCAGACATGATACAAATATAAACTTTATTGTATATGGGATGATATTGTTTATTTATTTCATTTTATGTTATCCATTTTCATATTTTGGTAATAAACTTGAGCGTAAATTTACTACTCAATAGCAATATGCAGGTGTTAATGAAGTTTTTAGATTCAATATTTGAGTTATTCTCTGCATTAGCCATTAAATTAGTTAAATTTTATCAGAAGTTTATATCTCCACTGACACCACCTAGTTGTAGATATTATCCCACATGCTCATCATACGCATTAACACTTCTAAGGTTTGATAATATATTTTTTGCTTGCATAAAAATATGCTTTAGAATCTTATCTTGTAATCAGTTTTTTTCTGGAGGATATTCACCACCATTTGTTTTTTTATCCCAAAAAAAAATTAATATGTTTAAAAAATATATGTATAGTCAAAAACATTTTCTATCAAAACCAGTAATACAAAAACCACAAAAACACGCATATTTTTTTGTAAATGCTGATTCTAAATTGATTAAATTGCAAAAATTTTATATAATTTCGATTCATTTAATTTAAAAGGGTTTTTTTAGTGGATAAACAAAGTAATTTAAGGTTGATTTTAGCTGTTGCTATTTCTTTTGTTATAATCGTTATATGGTCCAAATTTTTTGCACCTGAACCAACCAATCAAAATGCAACAAACAAAAATAATACAAGCATCTCTAAGCAAGTCAGTACAGCAAATGAGGCGATACCTCAAAGCACATTGAATGCTACGAATAATCAGGATTCTATACAAAATATAGATACTACAAATAGCATGAAAGGTGTTCCAGCATACACACCTATACACAAAGAAAATTTAGTTAAGATAGAATCAAAAGAATTTGATATGGATATAGATGTAAGCGGTGCTATAACTCAAGTATATCTAAAAGCAGATAAATACACACAACCTCATCAAGAGGGTATATTTACACATATAGGAAGGTTATTTGGTTTTGTCAGCGGCGAAAATAAAAAGCTTGATAAGTTACCATTGTTTGCTGATAATGTCCCGCTTTACCCATTGCAAATGATATTTGTTGATAATAATTATAGAGAGAAAGCAAATACTACAAAATACATAGCAGATAGGAGTCATATAGTAATAAGTGATAAACCAGAAATATTAACTTTAACACAAGATTTGGGGGATTTGCAAATTCAAAAAATCATTACGATAAATCCAAATATGACTTATAAGGTTGAGATTAAATTAAGTAAGCCTGTTCATTATATAATAAGCAATGGTATGCGTCCTAATGCAGATTCCGAAGCCTATGTATTCCATGGTGTATTATTGCAGAAAAAAAGTGGCACTATAGAAAAAATAGAAGATGGAGATGCAGAAGAAGCAGGACAAAACTTTAATGATGCACTATTTATCGCGAGTGTTGATAGATACTACACAACTCTCTTATTTAACACAGAGAAACCATTATCAATTACTATTGGTGCTTTTGGGAAAGGGCTACCAAAACCTTTTATAAATGTTACTTCCAGTGAAGAAATATTGCATGGATATGTGGGACCAAAAGATCATAAATTATTAAAATCAATTAATCCTGATCTAACTAGTGTTGTTGAATATGGGAGAATCACATTTTTTGCTAAATATATTTTTAGCCTACTAGACTTTTTATACAAGTATATAGGCAATTGGGGTATTGCCATTGTGCTATTAACGATTATCATTAGAATCATATTGTTCCCTCTTAGCTTTAAGGGAATGGTTGGCATGCAAAAGCTAAAGGATTTAGCACCAAAAATGAAAGAATTGCAAGCAAAGCATAAGGGGGATCCACAAAAACTTCAAGCCGCGATGATGGAATTATATAAAAAGCATGGTGCAAATCCACTTGGTGGTTGCCTGCCTCTGATTCTGCAGATTCCAGTATTTTTTGCTATTTATCGCGTTTTGTATAATGCAGTAGAATTAAAAAATGAACCATTAATGTTTTGGGTGCATGATTTAAGTGTAATGGATCCATATTTTGTGCTACCTATTTTAATGGGCTTATCCATGTATTTACAGCAATCATTGACACCTACAAATTTTACAGATCCTATGCAAGAAAAGGTGTTTAAATGGTTGCCAGTAATCTTTACATTATTCTTGATAACATTCCCAGCAGGACTTATATTGTATTGGACGGTAAATAATATCATATCTATAATACAGCAATTGGCTATAAACAAAATGCTTGACGCTAGAAAACAGAGAGAAATTGAAGCACATAGTCATAAAAAACATTCTCATAAGAATGAAACTAAGTAATAATATGTTACAATATAGTAAATAGAATATAACAATATAAGTAAGGATACAAAATGAAAAGATTTACTGCAACTACTCTTGATAAGGCATTACTTGAGGCATCTAGATATTTTGATTGCTCCATTACCCAACTTGAATATGAGATTATACAAAATCATAGCGATGGATTATTTGGCTTATTTAAAAAAGAAGCAATTATTATTGCTACAAAAAAACAGGTTGATATAGAATCTAATAAAACGGATTCTAATAAAGTAGATTCAGATAATGTGCAATCCATGCAAACAAATGAAATTAACACAAATACGAAAGAAACTATAAAAAATGATATAGATTACCCAAAAGATAATGAAGTAACAAAGAAAACTTGCTGTCAAGTAAAAGACAACAAAGAAAATGATCTGCAGGCAAACGAATGTAAAAGTGAAGCTTCTAAAAATCAACAAAATAGCTTTGAATGCAAGTCAAACATAGATCATAGCAATAATGCCGAAACCAATAAAGTAGAAATAGAAAAAAATAAAGACAACGAAAAACCTTTTATTGAATTTAAAAGTAAAACAGAAAGTGATTTTGATGTCGTATTTTACGATAAAGAATCTACTATACCATGGCAAGATTCAGATGAAATGCGTGATGTAATGAAATCTAAGAATATGGAAGAAATATGTGATGAAGTTCAAAAAGAGTTATCTGAGTTAATGCGATTTTTACCACTTAGTTTAAATAAAATTGAAGTTAGCGTATATGACGATCATACGCTATTCATACTTATAGATGGACTTGATGCTGCATTATTAATAGGTCAAAAAGGATATAGATATAAATCTTTAAGCTATTTGCTTTTCAATTGGATTAATACCTGTTATGGTTATGGTGTTAGACTTGAGATAGCACAATTTTTAAAAAATCAGGAGGAAATGATTAGAACATACCTTGAGCCAATTATAGAATCTGCAAAGATAAATAGCAAGGCGCAAACAAAGCCTCTTGATGGCGTTTTGACGCATATAGCATTAAAGATTCTAAGAGATGCTCTCCCAAATAAGTATATTGTATTTAGAGAAAATACAGATGGTGAAAAATATATTACAATCAGTGATTTTTTAGGCTCAAATAATAATCGTAATAATGGATTTGGAAACTTTCCAAAGTATTAAATGGATACAATAGTAGCTATCTCAACAGCACAATCAAGAAGTGCAATTAGTATAATACGACTTAGCGGGAGTAATGCCTTAGACATTGCTTTAAGGCTTATTGGCAGTGATAGCATAAAACTTCAACCTAGAATTGCGAAATTATGTTTTATTTATAATAACAATGGTGATGTACTTGATAAGGTTATAATGATATATTTTAAAGCACCATATAGCTTTACAGGTGAAGACATAATAGAAATACAATGTCATGGTGGAATTCTAATAACTCAAGAAATTTTAAAAACTTGTATTGTTTTTGGTGCAACATTAGCAAAAGCCGGTGAATTTAGCATGCGTGCTTTGAGAAATGGCAAAATGGATTTGGTGGAGATTGAAACAACACTTGCCTTAATAAATAACACAAACACAAATCTAACAAAGCTTTTAACAAGAAATCTTAAAGGAGAATGCTCAAAACTTTTAGAATCTATTAGATTAAAAATAGTAGAGATTATCGCACAAATTGAAGTAAATATTGATTATAGTCAAGAAGATATAGACGATGATATATTATATCATTCTATAAAAACATTGATTTTTATAACAAATAAATTTAATTCAATCTTAGAATCTACGAGGCATTATAATAAATTGCAACATATCAAATTGTGTATTTTAGGAAAACCAAATGCAGGCAAAAGCTCACTTTTAAATATGTTGCTTATGAAGGATAGGGCTATTGTTAGTGAGTATGCAGGGACTACTAGGGACGCCATAAGTGAAATGTTGGATATAAATGGCAATATAGTTTATATAACAGATACAGCAGGCATAAGGGATAGTAAAGATTCTATAGAAATGCAAGGCATAGAAAAAAGTTTTGAATACGCAGAAGATAGTGATTTTTTGCTATGTGTATTTGATTTATCTATGCCTATGGATTCTGATGATTTTAAGATAATTGAATTTATAGAATCAGACAATATAAAGGATAAATTCATACTAATTGTGCTAAATAAAGATGATTTAGAAATAAAAAATAGATATGATTTTTCACATTTTAAAACCATTACTTTAAATACAAAAAATGCCGACAACAGACAATATTTAAAGGATGCAATAGAACAATTTCTTACAATGAATATCGATAAGGATACTTTAATTTTAACTAGCACATCACAAGCTATGCTACTAGAATCTACGCAAAACAATTTATATGAGGCAATAAGACTATTAAAGCAAGGAATAATAGAGTTAGCAAGCTATGAATTAACACAGAGCCTTAATAATATTTCACAGATGACAAAACCATATAATGTTGAAGAAATTTTAGATTCTATGTTTTCTCAATTTTGTGTAGGTAAATAACCTTATTTAATTCTAATAAATTGCACTATTAATATAAAGTTAGTACCATTAGTAAAACAAAATTTACAGATTGCATGAAAACTTAAAATACGATCAATTTATCTGCAAAATACATATTAAACATATAATAAGCCCACAAGCAATAACAATAAAAACATAAAAGAATTGAATAGAAACATAGCGTAATGTATCTACTCTAATAAGGTTATATGTTTCAAATATATTTTGTGATAAATTACAAGTACAAATGTATTATATTAAGATTACTTTGTAAAACTTTGTTAGAATTTCATAACTCAAAGAGTTTTAAAAGGATTAATTTTATGGATATAGATTATAAAGACACACTGATTTTGCCAAAAACAGATTTTCCAATGAAAGGCGATTTAGCGAAGAAAGAGCCATTAAGATATAAAAAATGGCAGGAATATGCCTATAAAACTATAAGTAAAGCAAATAATGAAGGACAACAATTTAACTTGCATGATGGACCGCCTTATGCAAATGGGCATTTACATGTGGGGCATGCATTAAACAAAATTTTAAAAGATTTTATTCTAAAATACCATTATTTTCAAGGCAAACAAGTATTTTTTACGCCCGGTTGGGATTGTCATGGATTGCCAATAGAGCAACAGGTAAGCTCAAAAATTGAAGAAACTAATAATGCAAATCCAGACAATAAAGCAAATAAGATTAAAATAAGACAGGCTTGCAGGGAGCATGCAAACCATTTTATAGATATTCAAAGGGATGAATTTTTGTCTCTAGGTATTGTTGGTGATTTCACAAATCCATATATTACAATGAAATATAGATTTGAGGCAGATATTTATCGTGCTTTGGTAAAAGTAGCAAAAGAAGGATTATTAACGCAGAGAAGTAAGCCTATTTTTTGGAGTTGGGCAGCTAAAAGTGCATTAGCAGAAGCAGAAGTAGAATATAAAGATAAAAAATCAGATTCTATATTTGTAGCCTTTGAGCTTAAAAATGAAACAATTAAAACATTACAATTAGAAACTATTGATACAAGTAAAACGCCGTTTATAGTGATATGGACAACCACGCCTTGGACACTACCTAGTAATGTTGCAATAGCACTAAAACCAGAAGAATACTATGTTTTAACAAGTGAGGGTGCTATTGTAGCAGAAAAAAGATATGAAGTTTTAAATCAAAAAGGTATTATAAATGGAAACATTGTAAAAAAAATAGAATCAAAATTATTTGAGAAAATGCTTGCAATAAATCCACTTAATGGAAGAGACTCTATGTTATTGCTTGCAGATTATGTTAGCATGGAAGATGGTAGCGGTGCTGTTCATAATGCACCGGGACATGGTGAAGATGATTATTTTACTTGTTTGAAATATGATTTACCAGTTATTATGCCTGTTGATGATGGCGGGCATTTTGATACTAGTATAAAAACATTGGGGCTATTTGATAAACATATTGTTAATGAATTTATAGGTATGCATATCTTTAAAGCACAAAAAAGAATCTTAGAGATTCTGAGAGATAAAGAATCTCTATTGTTTCACGAGGAGATAACACACTCATATCCACATTGTTGGCGAACCAACAAGCCTGTTATATTTCGTGCCACAAAACAATGGTTTATACTCATGGATAAACCATATCATGATGGTAAAACGCTTAGAGAAATCGCATTGCAAGAAATTGAGAAAACTACATTCTATCCAAAAGTAGGCATAAATAGAATTAAGAGTATGATTGAAAATAGACCTGATTGGTGTATATCAAGACAAAGAGAATGGGGAGTACCTATTGCATTTTTTATAGACAAAGACAGCAAGGAAGCCGTATTTGATGATGTTTTAATGGAGCATATAGCAAACTTGTTTGAAAAGCATGGTTGTGATATTTGGTGGGAAAAAGATATTAATGAATTATTGCCAGATAGCCATAAAATGAATGCAGATAAATATATTAAAAACATGCATATATTAGATGTGTGGTTTGATAGCGGTAGCACTTGGTATGCAGTATTACAAAATGATGAATATAATGCAGGTGATTACCCAGCCGATCTGTATTTAGAGGGAAGCGATCAGCATAGAGGTTGGTTTCAAAGCTCCCTTTTAATAAGTTGTGCAATTAATTATAAAGCACCATTTAAAAGCATTGTTACGCATGGTTTTACAATAGATGAAAAAAGTGAAAAAATGAGTAAATCAAAAGGCAATGTATTGGCACCAAATAAGATTATAAGTGAATATGGCAGTGAAATATTGCGTCTATGGGTTGCATTATCAGATTATCAAAATGATATAAAAATATCGCAAAATATTCTTAAACAGGCAAGTGAAAATTATCTAAAGCTAAGAAATACAATTAGATTCTTGCTAGCAAATACACAAGGGCTAAATAAACTATGTTTTGATAATTTAAGCCCTATTGATATGTGGGTACTACATGAAGCAAAAGATACTTTTAAACAAATTCATACATATTTCAGTGAATATGATTTTTCAAAAGGATTCCAAGTTTTAAATGGATTTATAACAGCAACTTTAAGTGGGATATATTTAGATATTTGCAAAGATAGTCTATATTGTGATAGTAAGGATTCTAAAAAGAGGATTGCAATTCAAAGCGTTTTTGGAATCTTAGCCAATAATATACTACATTTGTTGTCGCCATTTTTAACATATACAATAGATGAGGCATTAGAATATGCAGAAGAAGTAATCAAAAATAATGCAAATAATGTATTTGAGCTTAAAAAGATTGATTTTCCAAAAATTTTGGATAATTCTTATAAAAAAGAAGATTTTATATTTTTAATAAATTTGAGAAACATATTTAATGAGAATGTGGATAAACTTAAAAAAGATAAAGTCATTAAATCAAGTCTAGAGTTAGAAATACATGTACCAGAATCTTATGATAACAAACGCAATATCATAGCCGATTTTTTAATGGTAAGTCAATGCTCTTGTGTTAAAACAAGTAATACTTCAGGTGATATTAACAGCGTTTTTGAAATATCGTTGGATTCTACTACATTTTTTGTAAGCAAGTCATGCAAGGAGAAATGCCCTAGGTGCTGGCAGTTCAAAGTGGATTCTAAAGATAATGTCTGTGATAGATGCAATAATGTTTTGTCTGTTAAATAGTGCATAATAAGGAGACTTTATAAGAGTTAAATAGATTAAGGTAGATATGGTGAAATTTTTAAAGCAGAATCTAAAAAGCATTATTGTTCTTTGCCTAGTTGTTGCATGTGCTATCGCATTATATATATACGCTAAAAAGTCGAATTTCTCTTTTGAGGAAACAATTAAAGTACTATGGGAAACAAATGTAGAGGAATGGGGTTATGTTATATTGTTTTGTTGGAGTATTTTAGAAGGCGAATGGGGACTTTTATTGGCGGGTATAGCGTCTCATCAAGGCTATCTTAATGTGTATTGGTGTATTTTCATAGCTGGGCTTGGCGGTTTTACAGGAGATCAAATATATTTTTATATAGGTAGGCTAAATAAAGATTATGTCCAAAAGAAATTTAGAAGTCAGAGGCGTAAATTTGCCCTTGCAAGCAGACTTATGCAAAAGTATGGTTGGCCCATTATCTTCGTGCAGCGTTACATGTATGGATTAAGAACTATTATACCAATAAGTATAGGGCTAACTAGATATTCTGCGGTTAAATTTGCCATAATAAATCTATTGTCTGCATGGATTTGGGCTTCTATTACAATTATACCTGCATGGTATTTTGGACAAGAAATACTTAACTTTATGTCCGACCTTTTGTTAAAAATAAAACAAAATCCGACGCTACTTGTCATTTTATTAGCTATAATTGTATCAGTTGTCATCGTTTTAATATGGTGGCGGAGAAATTCTAAAAACAAGGAAATGTAATGCTAGACAATAAAACAGAAAAACTACAAGTTCAATTAAATATAAGCAAAGAGGAAAAAGGTGCGAAGATTCTATTTGTTAATAAAGAGTTATTTAAAGGCAGTAAAGACAGCAAAAATATACCAGATTTTAATCTCTTGAAAGAGCTAGGTTATAAAGGTGTTGGTAATTTCTTTGCACAGACTAGTAAAATCCTGTATGTTGGTTTAGAGGACAATAAAGAAGAGACTTACTCTACTGCTACTAGCAATGCACTTAAGATGCTTAAGAATCTTAGAATTTTAGAATCTAGTTTATCATTTAAGAATCTAAATGAAAGCATCCAAATGGCAATATTACAAGGATTTTTATTAGGTGATTATGAATTTGAGGGATACAAGCATAAAAAAGAAAAAGAGGAAATAAAACCTGTTGTAATTAATTGTATTGGTGTAAAAGAAGCATTATTAAAAAAAGCAGAAATTGTTTGCAATAATGTAAATTTTGTGCGTGATGTTGTGAATACGCCACCAAATATTGCAAACTCTGTATATTTGTCAGAGTTAGCACAAGATAAAGTAATGAAGCTTGCTAAAAAACATAAAAATGTAGATATAGAAGCTAAGATTAGAAGTAACTCATATATGGAAGAACAAAAAATGGGGGCATTTTTAGCAGTGAATCAGGCGTCAAATTTTCCTGCCTTTTTAACCCACCTAAGCTATAAACCAAAGAAACCAAAGAAAAAAGTTGTAATAGTTGGTAAAGGGCTTGTATATGATACAGGTGGATTAAGTTTGAAACCAGCGGATTATATGACTACAATGAAAGCGGATAAGGGCGGAGCATGTGCTGTGCTTGGTGCTTTTCTATCTACAATAGAATTGGGGCTTGATATAGAATTACATGCAATTATGGGTATAACAGATAATGCAATTGGTAAAAATGCGTATCGTCCCGATGATGTATTAATATCTCGCGAGAAAAAAAGCATAGAAGTAAAGAACACAGATGCTGAAGGTAGGCTTGTGCTTGTCGATTGCCTAAGCTATGCTCAAGACTTGGAAGCAGATTTAATTATAGACTTTGCAACATTAACAGGTGCATGTGTTGTAGCACTTGGCGAATACACAAGTGGTGTTATGGGCTTTAATGAAGAGCTTAAAAATAAATTTGTAGAATCTGCATTAAAATCAGGTGAATTAGCACACACATTGCCTTTTAACTCACATTTGAAAAAGCTCATAGAATCTAAAATAGCAGATGTTAATAATGCCTCTAGCTCAAGATATGGTGGGGCAATTACTGCGGGATTATTTTTAGCTGAATTTATAAGAGATGAATACAAAGATAAATGGCTACATATTGACATTGCTGGACCAGCATATGTTGAAAAAGAATGGGGAGTGAATCCATATGGAGCAAGCGGTATAGGTGTGCGTTCGTGTGTAGAATTTTTGAGTCATTTAGCTAAGTAATTACATATTTATAAGGATTGTTTGGATGCAGAATATATAAAAATTTACATGAATTAAACAATTCTTGCATAGAAAACATTAAAATCAGATTCCAAGAAGTGGATATTTTGGTATAAAGATAACATGTGATATATAAAATTATAGTAGATTATATGAATATTTAGATACATCTTAAATATTTTAAATTGCATAAGCTTTCAAATATCTTAGTTATATAAATCATATTTTATTATATCAATTGAGTTTTTTATAACACTTATATCAATATATGCAATAAGTAAGATAATGTAAAAATGATGAAATTCAAGATCTGTATTTACATTTATCTAAATTAAACATAGCCACAAAATAATGTCTATAATTATTTTGTGGCTATGTTTTATTATATTGATAGCCTTGATTGTAGTTTATTTGCAAACAATATTATTTAATTACACTATTGCTTAAAAAATATCAAATATATATAGCCTAGTTTATAGTGCAAAATTAACTACAAGGGGAATGGTAAATTTGCAGTTGGATAAACCTATTGCAATATTTATGCCCTGTTTATGCCGGCAAATGAACTCAAGCCATATAAATCATGCCTAATTAAAATTTATCAAAAAAATGCTTAAAGGCATAAAGTCTTGAATACATTTTTTTGTGCTTAAAGAATATTTATGTGCATCATATCAACATTATAGTGTAGTAAAAACTCCCTAAAATAGATTTTATAAATCTTAAATAAATCAATTAAGGTTTATATTTTAATCTAGTTAGTTACTTGTAAGCAATTAAAAAAACTCTTGTATAGTCTTTTAGCTATTATAATAGTTTTCTTAAAAATGCCACCATTTCTTTGCTGTATTATTAATGCTTTCAAAATATGATAAGTGAATTCTCTAAAAAAGTAGCTACTACAGATAATATATTTCTAATGGCTGGTATTATATTGGAAATGAATCAAGTATGGCTGACTATATATTCTAATGCTATGTTTGAATTTTCTTTATAAATTTAAAATGATATGTAAATATAACCTTGTTTATTTATAATCCTTGCTGTTAAAAAGATTGCTATTTGGTGTTAAAACTCTATGGTATAGCATTTTGTACCAAAAGCATAATGCAATTTGCTTATTAAATTACTATTTCATTGCATTTGTATTATTTTCTATAGTACTTTAGTCTTAGCTATCAATTATATTTATTTGTGCTTCTCTAAATAAATGGATTATGCTTGTAATATGAATCTAAATTTGCGTTGATTGTAATAAATATATCTTAAAATCTTTCAAAAAACTATCTAGCATATTGAATATACTTAGTATTGTCTGCATTTATAATGTTTGAAATAATAGACAGGATTTATACAAACATCATGTTATTTTCATAAAACCCATTTGTATAACAAAAATATAATGCTATTATTGCAATTTGGAGTTAATAAACTTATTCAAAGAATTTCAATGTTTATTGGTAAAATCAATATTTAACAATTGTACACATAAAATAAACAGATATTTTATCTATACAATAAAGATAACATACTTCTTGTATATAAACTATGAAAAAACTAGAAGAAGTCTTTATGTCTAATAATCGCGTATATGTTGCGTATCATGCAATGTAGATCAAGCAAAATATAATTAAACCTTTATATATTCATGCCATTGTATATTTTAGCTGCATCCTCTCGTGCATCATGTTCTTGTAGCTTATCTTTTACTATTTGACTTATTTCATCGTATTTTCTTGCCTTCTCATAATTTTCTAACCAACTATCAACCCATTCAGGAGTAGAACCTCTAGTATTCCAGCCAACAACACCTGTGTATCCTGCATTTACCATAGCGGCAAATTCCTTCTTCTTAAGTTTGAGCATTTTTAGTTTGCTTTCAAAAGTTTCAATTGTCATAATTCACCTCTTCCAAAAATATTATTGTTTTCCTTATGATTACTTGTATAAATAATACATGAAAACTATACTTGATTGTAATAACCTTTAATTAATTGTTTGTTAATTGTTGCTAAAAGTTATAAAATTTTGAAGCAAAAGTTACAAAAAAATACAATTTTTAATCAGTTTCTTTCAATTATACTTAACATAGCTATAAAATATTAGAGTATTTTATAGCTATATACAAATATTTTTCATCAATTATCATTATATATTATATTTTGTATGTATTGTAGTTTTAATGTAGCAACTTGTGAAATATTTTGTCGGCAGTATTTATAGTTAAGCCTTTATTTATCGGCTTGCTATTATTTATTGTTTTTGGTAAATAAATAATATAACATGTTTGTATTACTATTATTTTTTTTATAACTACTGCATTTATGGTTTTTCTTTATTTGATTATCCCAAAAATTATTGAGATTTATACTATGTGCTAAATAAAAATTATTTAAATCGTTGTTGAAGTAATAACTTTCGTGCCAATTGCTAAGTGTTGGGGATATATAGCCCATTATGCAATCAATTTCCACACAATCTATTTGATTTTCCTTTAATGTTGAAATATTATGTATTACTGAGTTTAGGAAGCTAAATCCCCCTTCAATTATCTTTAATCCATGTTTTGGAATCTTAGACATACAATCAATTATTTCTACCTCTCTGTTTCTAATATTGTATTGTGATAAATCATTTTTTTGTAAAGTTCTGCTAATTATTAGAATCTTCGGATATTTATTTTGTTTATTGTTTTTGTAAAAGCCAGATGCAAAACGCACATCAAGCAATGGATTATCATTTCTCAATGTTTCCCCAGAAATTATAATATAATCAGCAATACAACGCATATTGTGTGTAAAGATCCTTGAATTTTCATTGCTAATAAAACCACCTTTATGATTCCCATTTAAATGATGTGCTATCTTAAATATAGTGAAACCATTATTTTTTTGCCATTGTGTAAAAGGGAATATTATAGTTTCTGCCTCATTTTTTAGAATACCTTTTTTTGTTGAAATGTTTGATTTTAGTTTAATATTGCTGTTACTTTTCAGTGTTTTATCCTTATTTGCTATTACAATCCTTTTTGGTTTTATTGCATTTAATAAATTTATACATGGCGGTGTTTTTCCATAGTGATTACACGGTCCAAGTGTTATAAAAAAAACACATTGCTTAAACACATTGCTATGATACTTTTTTATAATTTCATGCAATTCATTAGCGTCCTGTGTATTTTTTATATGTTCTTTTATGCTCTTTAGTGAAACCAGTTTATCTTTTTGTTTCTTAATTGTTTTTATAACTAATTTTTTAGATTTTTTATCATTTTCAATAAGATATAAAAATGCTTCCTTGCATGCTAAAACCTCTGCATGTGGAGTTCCAGCTTTTTTATGTGCTTGCAATGCAATAATGGTATTTTTCCATAATACTAATGTTGCCACCGCAGGATTTGGCAGTGTTAATATTTGAAAATTCCACGCATAATCTATTGCGATACGCATAAATATAGAATCTGAATCATGGGACATAAACTTCTCCGTATATTATATTATGTAAGTTATCATAACTTTAATATATTCATTTAGCTTTAAATTGAGTTGTGTATGATAGCTTTTTTGCTAGTCATGAAAATTATAACAGAATATTTTTAATTCTATATAGTTATTAATATAGCTATTGTTATGTGTTAATTTGCAAAATTGTTGAAAGATAACAAACAAGATATTGCTCTATGATTCACACAAAATATTTATTGATTTAAAACAATATTTTATATGATGTCATAAACCAATCAAATTTATATAAAAAATGCTATGAAACTTAAAAATTAATGTAGAATTTTATAATATATTTAATAAGGAGTAGTTATGTCGCAAAAGGAAAGCATTCAATCATATGGTGTTAAAAAAGAGGTATTTTTTAATAGGGAGTTGAGTTGGTTAAGGTTTAATACTAGGGTTTTAAATGAGGCTAAGAATACAAAGTTGCCTCTCCTTGAAAGATTAAAGTTTCTAGCAATCTATAGTACAAATTTAGATGAATTTTATATGATAAGAGTAGCTGGATTACAAAGGCTTTTTGCAAATGGCGTTATTGAGAGCGGTGCAGATAAGATAACGCCATTTGAACAATTGACAGAGATAAGGGAATACATTACAAGAGAAAGAAAGATTGTAGAATCTTTATATAATGATATTAAAAAGTCTCTTATAAAAGAGCGACTTTTAATAAGGAATTTTGATGAATTAGATTCAAAAACAAAGCAAGAAATGCAAAAATATTTTATAGATTATTTATATCCAATCATTGTTCCGATAGTTATTGATTCTACTCATCCATTTCCACATTTAAATAATCTTAGTTTTGGTATAGCACTTACTTTGAAAAGTAAAGACACAGGTGAAATTAAATATGGAATGATTAGAATACCAAGGGTGTTAAAACGCTTTTGTGCCAATAATGATTCTTTTGTGTTCATAGAAAGTATAATAGGTGAGTTTGCATCTGTCTTATTTGAGGGATTTGAAACTATTGCATATATGCCATTTAGAGTAACTAGAAATGCTGATATGGAGATAGAGGAAGATGAAGCAGATGATTTTATTGCCTTAATGAGTGAGGGGCTTAGGGCAAGAAAAAAGGGTGAAATAGTTAGACTAGAGGTTAGCAATGCAAATAAAGAATCTGAATATAAAAACTTACTAGAATTTGTTAATACACAATTAAAAGTTCCAAAAGATGATGTATATGAATATCAATCTCCAATAGGTATGAATTGTTTTTGGGAATTAGTAGGATTAAAGGAGTATGCCTGTTTAACATTGCCTCAATATGTTGCAAAGATATTGCCTCCGTTAGAAGATTGTAGAGATATATTTGATTGCATAGAAAAAGAGGATATATTGTTGTTTCATCCGTATGAAAGCTTTGATCCTGTTGTGCAGTTTATACAGCAAGCAGCAAAAGATCCAGATGTGTTATCTATTCGCATGACACTTTATAGAGTTGGCAGCAAATCTCCTATAGTCAAAGCATTAACAGAAGCAGCAGAAAATAAACAAGTAACGGTGCTTGTAGAATTAAAGGCAAGATTTGATGAAGAGAATAATCTACATTGGGCAAAATCTTTGGAATCTGCTGGTGCTCATGTTATATATGGTGAATCAAACTTAAAAGTTCATGCAAAAATTGCTCTTGTTATAAGAAAGAAAGGGGACAAGTTACAACATTATGTTCATTTAAGCTCGGGTAATTATAATGCACAAACTGCAAAAATATATACAGATGTAAGCTTATTGAGTGCTAATCATGCTTTTACAAAAGATGCAATAAAGTTTTTCCATTCATTATCCACGGGTAGCTCAAAAAAAGTTATGCTTGATACTTTATATACTGCACCCACACAAATCAAAGGTAAATTGCTAGAATTAATACAAAATGAGACGGCACAAAAAGAGCAGGGTAGAATCATAATGAAGGCAAACGCTTGCGTTGATGTAGATATTATAAATGCCTTGTATAAAGCGTCTAAAGCAGGCGTGAAAATAGATCTAATTATACGCGGTATTTGTTGTCTTAAACCCGGTATTGAAGGCGTAAGCAGCAATATACATGTTTATTCTATTGTTGGTAAATATCTAGAGCATGCAAGGATATATTATTTTAAAAATGCAAAGCCAGATATTTATTTTGCAAGTGCTGATATTATGCCAAGAAACCTTGAGAGGAGAGTGGAGCTATTAACGCCAGCAGTAGAAAAACATGTGGCAGAAAAACTTATGCAAATTCTTACTTTGCAATTAAATGACACAATGCAACGATATGAGCTTAAGAGTGATGGAGAATATTATAAGGTTTCAGCAAAAGATGGCGAGCTATCTTCTCAAAACGAGTGGGAGAAAATAACAAATCAAATTCACAACGAAAATGCTAATAAAAAAGTGAATGAAAAAATAAAAAGATTAATCAATAAGATGATGAGTGAATCCTAAAGTTTATAACTATATGCTATATATGGGTTATAGTCTGCTACTATGCCATCTTCTGGTATGCTTAAAGATTGTGTTGGTAGAAATTTAACTCCCACTTCTACTCTATGTCTATACATGAAAACAGCACTAAATCCACCTTGCACCAAGACATTTCCGCTAGCATTATATTTAGATGATTCATGTGAGCTTACAATAGGTGTTGTTGTATCGAAATATATAAATGCTCCAGCACCAACACCCATAAAAAAACCTATGGTATTTTTATAATTTTTATCAACAAAGAAGTCAATCATTATATCTAAGCCCAAACTTATCATTAAGAAAGTTCCATTGTAATTGTGTTGTTGTGGCAATAATGATAACTTGTCGTTTGTGAAGTCAAATGCGAAGTAACCACGCATGCCTATGTAATTATCTAAATAACTTATAACACCTGTTCTAATGCCAGCACCCATACTATAATTGTATATTTCTTTGTTGTTTGCTGCCCTTCTTATAGGTATTACATTAGCAGTAACCATCACATAAACACCATTTCTTTGGATATTTGCTTGTTTTAGCGACAATAATTGTTGTTTGCTTAGTGTATTTGATTGTGGTTTTGCAACAGCTTCCACATCTGTTTGTAATTGCGATGTGCTTGGTGTTTGTAAAAAGCCTGATTCACCATCTTTTGCGAAAGAAACAAAATCATTTGCCAAAATAGCATTATATCCCATAAATATGCAAAAAAGTAATACATATATATTTATTTGTTTATTATAAAAAATATTTGCCAACATGTATAACCTTTATTTTAAAACAAACTTTCTTCGTAGCTAATTATACCCTGTCTTAAAAGTTCTTGTGCTTGTTTTTTAATTGTTGGTATATTGCAAAAACATGATTCTAAGGATTCCAAACAATCATATTTAAATAAATTAAAATCTATATTATTGTTGCAGAAATCCATTATTTCTTGCAATAAGATTCTGTGTCCATGCCCCTGATTGTAACATTTGTAACAGCCATTTGCTTTACACATACCATTATGCTCAACCTTACAAAATGGGCATAATGTTTGCACAAGTCTTTGAGATATTATTAATCGAAGTGTTGCTTTTAGTACATAATCTTTTGCACCTAGATCTCTAAGCCTTGCCACACTAGATATACAATCGCTTGAATGAATACTTGCTAAAACTAAATGCCCTGTTAATGCAGCACGCATGGCAATTTCCAATGTATCGTAATCCCTTATTTCACCTATCATTATTATATCTGGATCTTGTCTTAACATATATTTTAATGCCCTTGCAAATGTTAGATCTAAATCTTCATTTATTTGACATTGCACAATACCATTTATTTCTTGCTCTATTGGATCTTCTATGGTTATTATCTTTTTTGTTCCATTATGTAAAAATCTCAAACAATTATATAATAATGTGCTTTTAGCGCTTCCTGTTGGACCGCTTATAATTATTAACCCGCTTTTGGTTAGCAATGATTTCTTTAAAATATTAAGTATGTAGGGATTAAGATTCAATGTGTCAAGACTAAAAAACCTTTTATTTGCATTTGGTATTCTTAAAACAATACTTTCTCCATTTGGTGTTGGAAAAAATGAACTTCTAATATCACATATTTCATTCTTAGAATCTCCATATGCAAAACCATCCATTCTAAAATGCCCATCTTGTGGGATTCTGTTTTCGTTAATATCAATTTGACATAAAAGCTTTAATTTTTGTGATATTTTTACAAATAATTCCTTGCTAAATTCCAAAAAATTTATTAGAGAACCATCGATTCTTAAAATACAATTTGCTTTATCATTTTGTAAAAACAAATGTATATCACTCGCATTTATTCTTATTGCAAACTGCAATAAAGAAAATATTAAAGAGTTATGTAACACCTCACTTTTAAAGTAATTTTGTATTGTTATTGATAATGTTATTTCGTTAAAAAAATCTTGCTTGCATATGTAAAATTTTACATTGTTATTGTATAACGCCCTTATTTGTTCTATCATATTTACTTTATATGCTTGATTAAATGGCTCGTATATAATCACCTCAACATGCTCTTTTACGCTAAATATTATATTTGGTAGAAAATCTTGTTTGATTTTCATTGATTCGTTAATAATACTATAACTATTATCTAGTAAATGAATATCTTTTGGTAATAAATTATTGGATATTATATAATCTTCAAAGAATGGATGAGATTCTAAAAATCTTGCAAAAATGATTGTTTTTTTAGTAACAATTTCATACAATGATTCTAAAAACTTATTTCTTTTGTAGTCATCAAGTTCATTGTAATATGCTTGTGAATAGATATATGGATTTTCTTGTAATTTATCTATCATAAATTATCATTTCTTTTAACAAAACCTTCATACAAATATTTATGCTCTTTTGGTAAATTCAAAAATATTTGAAGTCCTAAATCTCTAATTTCTTTTAATGCTCTTTTATCTGTTCTTAGTGATAAAAAGTTTTGCAAGCTACGCCCATTTATAGTCCATACTAAGCTAGTTTTGTAAGACTCTGGCAATACATATTTAGCCTTATCATTTGGTATGCCCTCCTGAATTGATAACCTTAAGTTCTCCAATGTGTCTAATTGTCGTTTTATATGCCTTAAATCATTTAAATCATTAAAAACAATGTATTTTTTAGCTCTATTTACAAGTTTGTAAATATTTTCGTTAGAAAATCTATCTCTATTTATGATTTCATAAATATTTTTGTTAGAAAAAGTTTCATGATTTGTATTACAAATATTCTCATTAGAGAATCCATTTTCATTAAAAAATTTATCTCTATTTGTTTCACAAATATTTTCATTACTTACTAGATTTGCTTCGCAAATATTTTCTTTAGAAAATTTATCTCTGCAAGTTTTTTCATGATTTGCTTCGCAAATATTTTTATTAAAAAATCTTTCGTTAGAAAAACTATCATTATCATCTGTAATCTCAATATCACAAAAAAAAGACTCCTCTTTATTTAATTCTTTTAATGTGTATCTTGTGCTTTTAACTGATAAACTTGCTATTCTATGTCTTGCTAACTCTTGCAAGCATGCTCTACTTATACCTATAATCTCAAAACTATATACTAAATGTTCTAAAGTAGATTTATGCTTATTGACATTACCTATCCTATGTATCAAGTCTTTGTCAATATCCCCGCCATTATCACTTTTTGAATGACTATCCCAACATGTGCGTATCGCCCTAGCACAAACATATAAGGGGGTATAGTGTAATAAGTTTATTTTCATCATTGAATTATCCTAATTTATTCTAGTATGAGCACTAAGTTCTAACATGTTTGTATATTTTTAATATTTACAACATGAAAATACTTATGTTTCTTAAATCTTTGTATGTATTTTACTTTGATTCTAACATACTTGTATATATTTACGATTTAATTTTATAAAGATTTATGATATTTAACAGCATAATTGATTGGACAATCACTTATTAACTTTTAACCATGTATAGATACAATTGTCTTTTATATTGACAAATTATTTTATAAAAATAGCCATCCGAAGCTATGTTTATAAAATTATATGCACTATACATTTTTTCATACTTTTAGTGTATTTTATTTTTGTAATTTTTATATTTATTAATTTGTAATATCAAAATATTTATTTTTCTGCATTTGTAATTATTATTTTTATTTATATATTTATTTTATTGTTTATATGTTATTAAATTATGTAATTACGAAGTTATAAGTATAAAATATTTTATGGTATAAAACTCATTATTAATATATTTATAAAATGTGTTAATAATTTCAATATGTAATCTTTTAAATAAATATATTTATTTTTAGAAATTTTGTAACTTTTTTTAATATATTAATAAGATATAAAAGCAATTATTCAATAAAATTAATGTTTAGTTATGAAACATATATAAAAAATAGTGATATTTTTTACTTTTTTACATTGAATCTATTTATATGTTTTTATTTTTATGCTTTTATATTAGGTAAGGGGGAGATAAATATTCCTCTTGTTTAATCACAATTAAATACTAAGGAGAGGTTCATGGGCAATGAAGTGAAAGTTATGGGCATTGATGCTGGTGGCACAATGACAGATACCTTTTTTGTGAAAGCAAATGGTGAATTTGTCGTTGGCAAAGCACAAAGTAACCCACAAGATGAGAGTCTAGCTATATATAATAGCTCTCAAGACGCATTAGCACACTGGGAGAGTAATGTTGATGAGGTGTATCCGCAACTTGTTACTTGTGTGTATTCTGGAACAGCTATGTTAAATAGAGTTGTGCAAAGAAGAGGACTTGAGGTTGGGCTTATTTGTAATAAAGGATTTGAGCAAATGCATGCTATGGGTAGAGCCTTGCAATGTTATTTAGGCTACGCATTAGAAGAGAGATTGCATTTAAATACACATAAATATGATGAACCTTTAGTTCCTTTAAATAGGATTAGAGGTGTAACAGAAAGAACCGATGTTCAAGGTGATATTGTTATACCTGTGAGAGAGCAAGAAGTAAGATTGGTTACAAGAGAGCTTATTGATGCAAAATCAAAGGCTATTGTAATTTGTCTATTGCAATCTCATACTAACCCACAAAGTGAAAGAGAAGTAAGAGATATTGTTAAAGATGAATTAAAAAAACTTGGTAAGGAAGATGTGCCTGTATTTGCAAGTGTAGATTATTATCCATCAAGAAAAGAATCGCATAGAATGAACACAACTATTCTTGAAGCCTATGCAGCAGAACCATCAAGACAGACTTTACAAAAAGTAAGTGATAGATTTAAAAAACATGGTGCAAAATTTGATTTACGCGTTATGGCAACACATGGCGGGACAATTAGCTGGAAAGCAAAAGAGTTAGCAAGAACCATTGTATCTGGACCTGTTGGTGGTGTAATTGGCTCTAAATTATTA
>JARHYT010000081.1 GCA_029264775.1 Helicobacter sp.
TGTTTTATATATTGGTTTGATTGTTTGTCTCTTTGTGTTTATATATATTGTTTATTTTATAGATGTATATTTTATAAATCTATTTGTATTTATATGGTCTGATTAATATGCTTTGATTCCAATAAACATGCGTAGTTCTGTAATTTGCCTTACAACCTAGTATATAAACAATGCAATCTATAAGGCTAAATAGTTTAGAAATTTAAATAATTTACATATTAATATGCAAATACTTGCTTAATCAATAAAGCACCTAATTATTGATTATTGCTAGTTATTTTAATTATATAGTTTAAATAAATCTACTTGTATTGTGTTGTATTCAAAGGTGTGATAGTTCTATATTTTACGCTAAATTCATGACTTTAAGTTATGAGTTGAAGCAAGAGTTTAGAGCTTGCTAGGTAAGGTGTGTATATTTAGTCTGTAATACTATGCAATTTAATCCTATAGGCTACAAAAGCTACTATTGCTTGATCTAGCAAAATAGCATAATTATATCTTTGTTTATTTCTAAAATTATTGTTTTGTGAGCCATTATGTTATAATTATCTATTATAAAAGTTTAAGGGATTTAAATGTATATAAATATACTTGGTTTTGGCATTACAAATCAATCTATTGTAAATTTACTTAATCATAATAACATAAAATGTAAAATTTATGATGATAAATTTATAGAAAACAATACAGATTTAAACAATGAATATTATTTGTTTAGCTCTGTCGATAAATTTTTACAAAATGGTGAATATGAGTATAATTTAGCAATCATTAGTCCGGGTATTCCACCTAGCTTAACATATCTAAGATATTTTAAAAAGATTATAAGTGAGTATGATTTTATATATGGTTTTTTGCCAAAATTATATAGCATTTGGATTAGTGGAACAAATGGCAAAACAACCTCAACAGAAATGACTTCTTGTATGCTTGGTGCAAAAAGTGGTGGCAATATAGGAACACCACTAGCAAATCTTTTTATGCAGGATTTATCAAATGAATTGATTAGTCTTGATAATATCATGAATTATGAAGATAACAATGTATATGAAGTGTGTAATTTTAGTGAATCTAAAGTTACATGGATACTTGAAACTAGTTCTTTTACTCTACATTATACTAATTTTGCATTGCCTAATTTATATATTTTATTGCCTATAAGTCAAGATCATATTAGCTGGCATGGAAGTTATGATGAATATATATTAGATAAAATAAAGCCATTAAAACTTATGAATAAATCAATAAGTCCAAAAAAATACTACGCAATAATACCTTATTATTTAAAACAATGTAATGTTGCTAAAGATGTGTTAGATAATGCTAAGGCAAACATTTTATACTATAAAGATTCTAAACAATTATTTGATTATTTACAATGTGATTATATGTATTATGAAACTTTTAAAGAGCCATTTAGACTAGATTTTATGCTTAGTGCAAGTGGTATGAAGTTTGCACAAATACCATTTAATATACAGAATATATTGCAATATAAGATTGGTGTTTGTAGAATGGAGGAGAGATTTTACAAAAATATATTATTTGTAAATGATTCTAAGGCTACAAATCCGCACGCTGTTTTAGCTGCTTTGAATACATATAAAGAATATGTTATATATATAGTGTTGGGCGGTGATGCAAAGGGTGCTGATATTTCTATAATTTATCCATTTATAAAGGAGCATAATGTAAAAGTTTTTAGTATTGGGGTAGATGGTGGTAGTATCGCAAATGAATGTAGTTTGAATGAAATTTGGGTAAAAGATTGTGTTACTTTAGATGTTGCTATGAGTGAAATACATAAGCAAATATCAAAAGATGTAGATTTCAATAAAGATTCTAAAAACAAAGTGGCTGTGATGCTCTCTCCTGCATGTGCTAGTTTGGATCAATATAAGTCCTATAAGCATCGTGGAGAACATTTTTTAGAATTAATTGATAAAATATTTTAATTTTTATCACGGATTCCAATATGGTAAGATTTTTGCTTACCATTACTAGTTTATATTAAGGAAATACTATGAACAAGATAGTTGTATATGGTATAAAAAATTGTGATAGCATGAAAAAGGCTTTTAACTTTTTAGATAAACACAATGTAAGATATGATTTCCATAACTTTAAAAAAGATGGATTGGATATTAGTCTGTTAGAAAGTATTTGCAAACATGTAGATCTTGAGGTGCTAATTAATAAAAGAGGCACAACATATAGAAAGCTAAATGCTCAAGGATTAAGCGATATACATTTACCTATTGTTGTTGAAAATCCTAGCATAATTAAAAGACCTTTAATGGTTGTGTATAATGAAAAAGGTGAAGTTTCTAAGGTATATGTAGGACTTCAAGATATGGAAAAGTTACTATGAAATCTTTATTTTATTGTATAGCTATATTAGCTAGTTTAGCATTTTGTATAAATGCAGAAGAGGCAATTAATGTAAATATTCTTTCTAATACTAATATAGATAAAGATGGAATCTATAGCAATGATATAGAACCGCACAAGATAAATAATATAGATATATCTAGCAAGGAAGAGTATTTAAAGAAGTTTTATTCTGTTTGGGATGATGAAAATATTAATACAGACAAAGATTCTATATTTTATATTGTTCCATCTTTGCAAAATGCAATAAATTATAATAAAGAGTTAGAGCGATTAAAAAAATCTCCACCACGAAAACATACTAAAAATTATAATAATTTAGAAAAACAATATCAAGCAAAAATAGGGACATTGCAAAATAAAATAAATGCTTTACTTGGTGTGGGTGAAAACTTAATGCCAAATACATTAGATGAGTTTGAATATATTGTGGATAATATGAATTTAGATGCTTTTTTGAAAGAACCACAGATAGGTATTGTAGTCAATGCTACTTCAGTTCGTGCTGTTCCAACTCATAAACCTAGATATAAAAACAAAGATGATTTTCCTTTTGATAGGTGGCAAGTTAGCTCTATATTTGAGGGAACTCCTGTTATGATTTCACATTTTAGTAAAGACAAGAGGTATGCACACATACAAGGACCTTTTGTGTATGGTTGGATAGATGCTAGAAGTGTGGCTTTTGTTAGTGATAGCATGAAAAGAAAGATTCTAAAATTTGAAACATATAAAGTCCCAAATAAAGATTTTATTCCAATAATTGATAGAAATAATTGGGTGCTTGATGCTCGTGTTGGACAAATTTTTCCATACAATAAGAGAAATTATAAGATTTTAGTGTTTTATAAGGATATAGACAATTATGCACAAATTCGCGAAGTAGATTTTGACGATAATTTGTTTTCTGATTTTCCTATGCCTTTTTCTGAAGAAAAAATGTCTTTACTTATACATGCAATGATAGGGCAAAAATATGGTTGGGGTGGTTTGCTTGGCAATAGAGATTGTAGCTCCTTTACACGAGATAGCTTTGCATCATTTGGAATCTTTTTGCCTCGCAACTCTGCTGCTCAAGCAAAATTTAAAGGAAAGTTTATAAACATTTCAAAAATGACAGAAAACGAGAAAGAAAAATACATTATAGAAAATGCAAGACCATTTGGCAGTATTATTTGGTTAAAGGGGCATATTATGCTTTACATCGGACATATTGATATTAATGGTTCTAAGAGGGTTGTTGTAGCACATAGTGCATGGGGAGTTAAGCCTATTGTAGATAATAAAAGAGAAGATATTAGATTGGGTGGTGTATATATTACAACACTTCATATAGGCGGTTCTTTTACTTCTAATGCACCTGTAAAAAATTCTTTACTCTCTCGCATAGAGGGTATAACAAATATATATGATATGGAATCTAGCCAAAGCAACATAGATTTATCTGGTTTGGGTATTTTGTATAGTGGTGTATAGTATTTCCATAACTATTTTTTAATATGGGTTAGTAGTTTTCGACTTTAATTTAGTGATATTCATAGGTTTATGGCTTTATATTTCATGTAATGCTTTGCTGTATGATACATTTGTTTTATAAAATAAATAAGCTTTTGTAATCTAAAACCCCTTGAGTGTTTATATATGCTATCTAGTTCGTGTATTTTATATAATTAAGCTTGTTATATATGCTTTATTATGCAATTTTAATATTTTGTTGTGTCTTTATCTTGTATGGGTTTTTATTATTATGTATTTCTTACTACAATTTGAATACTATCAATATGATATAATACACAATTTTAATTACAAGGATAAAGATGATAGTTAAACTTCAAGGTGGATTAGGCAATCAAATGTTTCAATATGCTTTTGCTAAATCCTTAGAGTCTAAGGGATTTGAAGTGTTTCTTGATGGTAGTAAATATTTGGTTACACAAAGTAATGATGTGCGTGGCAACGCCTGTAAGATTAGAAATTTAGAATTATCAAGCTTTAATATCACTTTATCTGTGTTGTATAGCTTTGATATGGCGATATATGCAAGGAATTACAAAGATATAAATAAGCGTAGCATTTTCTATAGGATCTACAAAAATTTTATACCAAAGAAATATAGGAGAAAAAATACACAGATATTTTTTTCAGAATATCAACATGATGGTGGATATAGAGGTTTCTTAAAATATTTTAAGAATATTGAAAATTTATATCCATATTATTATTTTCAAGGATATTTTCAAAATCTAATATATTTTAATGATATATCAGATATTATCAAGAAAGATTTCACATACACAGGAGAGTTATCACAAAGTAATAAAGATATAAAAAGTAAAATTGAAAATATAAACAATAGCGTTTTCTTACATGTTAGAAGAGGTGATTATTTAGATAATGATAATTGCATGTTTGTCAAACTCGGTTCAACTTATTATAACAATGCCTTAAAAATTATGCTTGAAAGATTATCAAATCCTTATGTGTTTGTATTCAGCAACGATATTGCATGGTGCAAAAGTAATTTTCTAAACTATATTGATAGTGATATTAAAAAACATATAGCAATTGAATTTATCGAAGGAAATAGTGAGGGAAATGCTATAGAAGAAATGGAGTTAATGAGAAGTTGCCAACATGCTATTATAGCCAACTCTTCATTTAGCTGGTGGGCTGCATATTTAATAAAAAATCAAGATAAAATTGTTATGATGCCTTCACAAATATTATATGATGATGAGGTAAATTCGAAAGATATATACCCAAAAGATTGGATTATGCTTGATTATATTTGGGGAGATATTGTTAAAGTGCAAAATTAACTAAACTATAAGAACTAGATAAACTATATAGAAAATATCATATATGTATTTCACATATGATAGATAGTATTGAGTTTAGTTTGCAAAAAAGATTTTAATTGATTTTAATTGCATATTAATTATGTGTTAATAAAGATGATTATTAGGATATAGAAAGCTTATTTTAATATAGTTATAAGTTTGGTGCTAGATTCTAATCTATAGTGAATAAAATAGAAATGTTTATTATTGGAGGGCATTTAATTCATAATTGTTTTATATTCCTTTATTGTATTTTCGCAATCTTTTATAATGTTATATTTTTTGTTATTATCATTTATCCACTGATCTATTAAGTCCTGTTTGATCTCATACATTTTATTTAGTTGTTGTGCCATATTCCATAATGCCTTTTTATATAATGGGAAGTTCAAGCTAAGCTTTTCTTGATATAGTAAGAAATGAAATCCCATATTGATTAAATCTCTTACAGCTTCTAGGGTTGGATTATATAGTGGCAGAGTATCTGGATTTGACTTATGTTTTGTTAGTGCATTTTCAACCTCAAAGTGCAATCTTTGCAAAGTAAGCATAATCGTATTTTGAAAATTTATTGTTAAAAATCTTTGTAGCATATCAAGTTCTTTTTGCAAAAACTGCACACACTCAGCATGACATTTTTCATAATCATGAAAAATATAGTTTTCTAAAATTTCTATTCTAAAGTGCTTATCTAGAATCCCATCACTTACTGGCATATCTGGTGAATAAGAAAAGTTAAGATATTGCAAAGCACCCTCTCTCCAAAATTCCAAATCACTATAAAATTCCTCTAATTGTGTATTTACAAATTTTGAAAAATCAAGTCCAAATTCACTAAGCATAAAGCCGAATTTTTTTAGTTCCCTTGCATATATGTTTTCATCATTACAAAGCTCACTCATAAGTAATTCTCTTGGTAGCATGTTTGCTTCTTTTATTTGTTCTAGTTGAGATTTTATCCCTATAAAGTTCTTTGTTTCTCTTATGATTGTAAATGGTTTTAATTCAAAACTATTAAATATTTTTTGTGCTAGCGTATCTAATTGAGATTCTAGCATATTAAAAAATTTATTGAATTTTTTGTCTAATCCACTTTGAAGTGCATTAAAATGTAGTTTTTGTATATATATACTTAGTAGTTTTTTTAATTCTTTGTATGATAGGTTGATTCTATGAAGTTTTTGTTTTTCTAGCACTAGTAATGTTCTTAATTCACGCAAAATTCTATATTCTTTAGATTCTAAAGCCTTTGGTCGTATTGCAATATGTATGAAATCTAAAACCGCTTGAATATTAGAATCTTCAAACAATTTATTAGCTTCACTATTATGAGTTATTGCAATATTTTGTTGTTGGTTTGCATTTTCATGTGAAATAATATTGCCTACTCTATTGTGATTAGAAATATTTATGGAATCTAAAGCTTGTTTTGCAGAAATTGCTATGATTTCCTCAAAGAAACCTTCAAAAGCTTTCTTAGCATATTCTATGCTTGTATCTATTTCATCTTGTGTTTTTAGTCTATCTTTTTGGTTTAGTACACAAAGACTTTTATTTGCATATCTTTTAACATGTGCCTTTAATATCTCTTTTTCACTATTTTTACCTACATTATCGATTAATGTTAGCCATATGATTCCATCCACTTCCTCCAATATTTTATTAGTTGTATCTGTATCGCTTTCATTTTGTGAATTGAAACCGGGAGTATCTAAAAAAACTATTTCTTTTAGAAGTTTTAATGGTACAAAAAGTCTATAAAAAGAAATTTTTGAATTTTCTATTTCATCCACTTCATTAAGGTATTCAATTGGTTTATTTACTATATTGTTATTTTTATATAACACTTCTAGGGCTATTTCCTCACCATATGTTATTTCGCATACTTTAGCAGTTACAGGTGTTATCCCGCTAGGCAGGATTTCTTTACCTAGTAATGCATTCAAAAATGTGCTTTTGCCGCTACTAAATTGTCCTATTATGGCTACTTTCATTGGTTTATTTACATCATTTGCTAATTTATCAAGCACATGCTTGTTTTGAATATTCTTTGATGGAGAGCTTTGATTTAATGCATATCTTGTCTTTGTTATAAGCTGATATAGTGGATTATCGTTAGAGATATTTTGCATCTTTACTTGCAAACAATCTTGTATGAATCCCTCAAAAAGAGATTTATCAAAATTCATTTGCCTTGTTTCTTGGGTTGATTGCATAATAAACCTTATTTTGAAATATATTAACTCTATGATTGTATCAAAAGTTTGCAAGTTTTAAAAGCTTTATACATTTATAAAACCATATAAATTCAATCTCATAAAACAAATCTTTTAGTTTGTAGTGTAGAATACAAAGTATCATTTTTAATCTATTTTAAATCAAGGGTTTTTATATGGGTAGTATTAAAAAAAACTCATTTACACATTGTAAAAATACCAATATATCTAATCAAGATAACATTAAGAATGATAAAAAACATTTCTTTTCTATCAATCGCGGTATATATAAAGGGCTTAAATTAAGCTTAGAATCAAATTCAATAACAAGACCAACAAAATCTATAGTGAAAAAATCTTTATTTGATACCATACAAGATAGACTCTATGGAAAGACATTTATTGAATGTTTTGCTGGGAGTGGGCAAATTGGCTTTGAGTCTCTATCTGTAGGTGCAAAAAATGTTATATTCTTTGAAAGAAATAAAAATGCTTTTAAAAACTTAATGAACAATATTAATACATTTGAGATAAAAAAAAATAAATATGTAGGGTATAGGCAGCAAAAAGATTGTAAATATCTAGCGTATTACCAAAATAATATAATTAAGGCATATTTTAATGACTTTTTTCAATCAATAGATATTTTGGAATGTACTTTATTGAATCCATCAAATAATTTAAACAAAAAAAGTGATTATTATCATATAAAAGATGTTATAATTCCATCATTTCCGGCTTTCTTTGTAGAGGATAATAGCGTTATATTATATCTTGATCCACCTTTTAATTGTAGGGACGGATTCATAGATGTGTATGATAAACTTTTTGATTTTATTGAATCTTTTAGTGATTCTTTATTAAGTAAGTTTAGCATGATAATAATTGAATGCATGAGTTCTGCAAGTATAGGTAAGAATATAGGCGTATTTTATCTTGATAAGGTTAGTAAGTTTGGAAAAACTAGTTTAATGTATTTCAATAAATAGCAAGGGAGTAAAAATGGCAGAAGAAGAAGCTAAACCAGCAGAAGAAAAGAAAGGCAAAGGTCTTATTTTTATAATTATTGGCGTTGTTGTGGCTGTGTTAATACTCGTTGGCGTAGTTGTGTTTCTTTTCATGGGTGGTGAAGAGGAAGGGCATGGTGGTGGAGGAAATGCACCATCACCACAAGTTGCTAATTTAACACCAGAGCAACAGGCGTTATTGCAAAATGAGGCTTATAAGAATCCAGCGGCTATTATGCCACTAGAGAAAGAGTTCATTGTGAATTTAAAATCCCAAGATCCAGAAAGCTTGCGTGGTGCCGGTTTTGCTAAATTTAAAATTACTTTTATACTTGCCGATAAGAATACACTAAAAGAGATTGATGCAAAGTTAGATATAGTTAGAACTGTAATCACAGATGTTGCTAGCGGTTTTATGGGAACAGAATTACAAAGCTCTCAGGGTAGAAGAAAACTTGCAGGTGCCATTGTAGCCAGTATCAATTCCATTTTGACTGATGGCAAAATAGCAGCTGTTGTGTTTCCAGATTTTATGATACAGCCTTAGCAATATAATATTGATTTTGTTTAATTTTGTTATATGGTGGTTTTAGTATGGCAATAAGATTTTACAGAAGTTTTAGATTGGGCTTTTTAAGGGTAATATCCGCCGTTGCGTTTTTATGTATTGTTTTGTATTTCGTTGTTAATGGTGGCATTTTGTATGCAAAAAGCATGCAATATACGCTAGATAAAAATTTTGCTACTAAACTTAATGTGAGTGCTGAAGATAAGAATGCAGAAGTAATTGGTGGTTATGCAAAATACAGGGTGTCTTTGTATGTGGCTTCACAAGATGATATAAATACCATAAAACACAAGCAACAAGAGATTACAACAATCATAGAGGATAGTGTTAGTAAATTTAGTGCTTCGCAACTTCAAGCTCATAGTGATAGAAGAATGCTAGAAGCGGAGATAACAAAAAATATAAATGAGAAATTAGGAAAATCTTTCATAAAGGCGACTTTTTTTGTTAATATGGTTGTGGTGCCTGATATGAATTATAAACCATAAAATATTTTAAAGGATACATATGAAAAGGGTATTGTTCTCTCTTTTATTTATATTTAATTTAGCTGTTGCTGAAGAAGAAGGCGTGAATTATGGGATTTATAGGAATGCTAGTAATCTATTTCCTATAGAAAAAGAATTTATAGTTATGTTGAAACCCACAAATCCGGATAACTTGGCTACATCAGGTTATATTAAATTTAGGGCAACTATCATTGCTGGAGATAAATCTGCGTTTAAAGAGCTTGAAGCTAAAGCTGACATAGTTAGATCCGTTGTGATAGATGCTGTAAGTGGTTATTTGGCTATGGATTTACAGGGAACACAGGGTAGGCAAAAGTTAGGAGCGGAATTAACAGCAAGTGTTAATGCTGTACTAACAGATAGTAGTATAGTAGGATTTGCTTTCCCAGATATTGTGATACAGCCACCTCGCTAGAAATATGAAGGTTGAAATTGGAGTAGATATTACATCGGTTAGGAGAATTTCTGCTGTAATAGAAAAGTTTGGTATATCTTTTATGAATAGGTTTTTATTGCCTAATGAGATTTTAATAGCTTGTAGAAACAAACATATGTTCTCTCGTGTAGAATCTAGTGATATAGGTGAATTAAACAATATTATTTCAACACATATGCCCACAAATAGAATAAGATATTATTTTAAAAAAGATGATGTTAAGTTATATGTGAAATACAACAAATTAAATATTCTTAGTTTAGAGCAAAGTTTTGATATGATTAATTTTAATATGCAAACTATAGCAAGCTTTTGGGCTGTGAAAGAAGCATGCTCTAAGGCTCTAGGCGTTGGAATCGGCAAGTCATTATCTTTTCATGATATGTGTATATTTAAGGATATAAAAGGAAAGCCTCATTTGGCATTAAAAAAGAAGAAGTTTAAATATTTTAAAATTGATAAAATCTCTATTGGTGTTAGTCATGATAATGATATGGCTATAGCTACTTGTTTGATTACTATGAAAGATTAATACTATGAATTAATATATAGCGATAGTGGCGGACAGAGAGGGATTCGAACCCTCGGTAATCTTGCGACTACGCATCCTTAGCAGGGATGTGGTTTCAGCCAACTCACCCATCTGTCCGTGAAATAAAATGAAGTTTGTATTATATCAATAAAAAGTTTAAAAATAGCTTAATGTCATTATAATACATAAAATTGATTCTTTAATATCTATGTCATCCATAGATAAAAAAGAAACAAAACAAGAAAAGACTTAAAGTCTTGTAAATGATAAAGCAAAAAGGATTCCAATTTTTATCAATAATTTAATTTTATCGGTATTAATTATATAAATACACAATTATAATACATTTTCAAACCTATACATAAATTAAATGGGTGTGTTTCTATTAAACATGCAGGCTATTATTTAGCTCCATAGTTTATTATATATTTGTGTTTATTATTTGTGCAGATGCAATGCCACTTGAATCAACTAGTTCAATAATATCGCCTTGTTTTAAATCTTTTAATTGTATTGGTTTATCATTTTTTAGAATCTGTGCTAGTCCCAGTTTTAACTTATTTGTTGGATTTAATGTGTTAAGTATGCTTGATAGATTGCTCAATTCATCTTTTTTTCTTTCTACGAAGTATTTTGCAGTTTCATTCAAACTTTCTTGATTAGGTACTTGCTTTTTTGTTATTAGTATTTTTATATTTGAAATTAACAATATATTTAATTGTTTGCATTGTTCCTTTTTATTGCATATAAAGCTATTATATATTTTTATATTTTCTACACTAACAGATTCTAAAGTATTTTTAAAATTTCTTATTTTCTGTATTGGATTTATTATATTAATATGTTCTCTTAGTTGATTTATCATATTTTTATTATGCAGTAAGAATATGTAAATAGTTCTGTTTAATTCATTGTCAATTGAATTTAAAATCTGCCTTAATTCATTAATTTTTCTCTTTGGGTTTAATAATTGTATATTTTGTTTCGTATTAGCTATGATTTCTTTTTTAGATTCCATAAGCTTAAGTATTTTATTTTTTAGAATTATTTCCATATCGATTAGTTGATTAATTAGAGCATTTTTATCTTGCAATATGATTTCCATAGCTGCACTAGGTGTTGGTGCTCTAACATCTGCTACATAATCACTCAGTAGATAATCAATTTCATGTCCAATAGCCGATACAATTAAAGTTTTGCAAGAAAATATAGCCTCAAGAACTTCAATCTCATTAAAGCTCCATAAGTCTTCAATGCTACCACCACCTCTAGCAAGCACTATTATGTCAGCATTAAGCCTATCAGCATACGCAAGATTTTTTGCAATTGAATATTTAGCTTCTTTTCCTTGAGTTAATGTGTCTATCAATATAAATTCACAATTGCAAAAGCGTTTGCTAGCTACTTTTATCATATCTTGTAATGCCGCACTGGTTTTACTTGTTAGTAGAATGATTCTTTTTGGGAATCTAGGCAATTGTTTATTTTTTGAGAAGTAGTTTTTTGATTCTAATTCTTTTTTCAACAAATCATATTGCATTTTTAGATTACCTACACCACTATATTCACATTTAATAACATTTAGATTATATGTTCCCTTTGGTGGATATACGCTAAGGTTTCCTTTTGCTATGATTTTATCTCCATTTTTTAGTTTCAATGGATTATTTTTAGCATTATTGCGAAAGAAAGTACAAGATAAAACAGCGTAATCATCTTTTAAACTGAAATATATATGCCCGCTTGTATGATACACTAGACCACTAACTTCCCCTTCAACTTCAACATAACTAAATTCAACCTCAATCATTGATTTTAACTGCGTTGTTAGCTCGCTTACTTGAAAAATAAAATACTTTTTTTTGTTATACTCCAACATATTCTTATACTCTTTATAGAATTTACTTGCCCAAATCAACCTTGCTTGATAAAGATAAAACTAAGCCTATTGCAATACAGGAGGCTAAAAGATTACTTCCTCCATAGCTAAGGAATGGTACTGCCATACCTTTAATTGGTATAATTCCTGTTTCTCCAAATGAGTTTATTACAAAACTAAATCCAATTAAACCTACGACTCCGACACAAAATAAATGATAAAAACTTGTTTGCAATCTAAAAGCAATTTTAAAGATTCTAAAAATAATCATAAATAGCAGAATTACACAAATAAAGATCCCAAATATGCCAAGCTCTTCACCGATACCAGCAAGTATCATATCTGTATGTATTTCTCCTAAAAAACCAAGTTTTACTAAACTTTCACCAATACCAACACCAAAATGCCCCCCATTATAAAATGCGTAGGTAGCATTTTGAACTTGTCCTCCTATATCTACTCCATCACCTACAATAGAAAAATTAGGGGAATAGGAATGTATTAAATATTCTATATTAACCCACCACTCTCTAACTCGCTTGATTCTATGAGGGCTAACGACAATCAATATGGTTCCAAGTATAGATACGATACTTAGGGCTAATGTGAATAAAGAAAATCTACCCCCAGCACATACTAGCATTATTATAAAGACAATAGCGAGCAAAATAATTTGTCCCAAGTCGTTTTGAAGTGTTGAGATAATTACTGATACAAATAAAAAAACTAACAAATGTGGTATTAGTATATATAATTGTTGTGCAAATGACAATACATTTGAATTTGTAAATTTTCTACTAAAGCTCCAAGCTACAAATATTATATAACCTATCTTAAAAAATTCAAGAGGGGCTAGAGATATGTTTGGGAGACGCAACCAACGCTTTGCTCCACCAGCACTTGTAGCATAGCTATCTGGTAAAAAAGGCAATATAATTATTATTAATAAGGATACCAACAAGAGTATTAAACCAAAACTTAACAAATACTTGTCTGCGTTAAAATATGAAAGTCCCCACATAATAGTAATTCCAAGACAACTTGCAAAAAGCTCACGATATAGAAAATGAAATTGTCCATAACCATAATAAACAACCGCATAAGACGAAAGAGAATAGCTCATGCAAATAGCAATACCAAGTAAAATAGTTACTAAAAAAAACAACTTTGTGTCCGCCAAAATAAAACCCTGTCAATTTAGATTAATATAAAGAATAAGAACAAATAAATTTGTAATTATATCAAAAACTAGTTATTTTAGTTTATTAATTTAATTCTTATTTATTCTTAATTTCGTAGTGAATAAGAGCCAAATTTTAATCTTTAAGTTATTCGTGGTAGCAATGGTAATATGTCATATGATATAAACATAAATTTACCTGCAATTGAGTTGTATATTATATTTGTGTGTAAAAAAGTAATGGTTTTGTAATATAGGAATAAACAAGATATATATTTTTGATTATCTTTATATTTGTTGTGTTAGATTGTATTAATCATTTTGTTTTGTTGCAACAGAATGAAATATTATATTTTTAATTTATTTAAGGATTCATATTATGAATAATTTGTTTAAACGCAGAGAAGAAGCTACGCCAAAAGGGATTGGAGTATTATGCGATTGGTTTGTAACCAAAGCACAAAACGCTACACTCACAGACACAAAAGGCAAGGAATATATAGATTTTGCTGGTGGTATCGCAGTGCTTAATGTGGGGCATAGACATAAAAGAGTAATAGAAGCAGTAAAAAAGCAGCTTGATTGTTTCACACACACAGCATACCAAGTAACACCTTATGAGAGTTATATTGAACTAGCTGAAAAAATTAATGAACTAGCCCCAATTGAAGGTAAAAAGAAAACATGCTTTTTTACAACAGGTGGAGAGGCAACAGAAAATGCGATAAAAATAGCAAAGGCAAAAACAAAGCGATATGGGATAATAGCATTTGGTGGCTCATTTCATGGTAGGACTGCAGCTGCTGTTGGCATGACAGGTAAGGTTGTGCCATATAAAGCAGAGTTGGGACCGGGCATGATTGGAATCTATCATGGATTATATCCTAATAATTTATATAATATAAGCGTAGAAGAATCCTTAAAAAGTTTAGAGCATATTTGTAAAAGCTCTATCTCGCCTTATGATGTTGCTGCAATTATTTTTGAGCCTGTGCAAGGGGAGGGCGGTTTTAATCCCGCATCAAAGGAGTTTATACAAGGTTTGCGTAAATTTGCTGATGAATATGGCATTGTTTTGATAGCTGATGAAGTGCAAACAGGCTTTGGGAGAACAGGTAAGATGTTTGCAATGGAGCATTATGGAATCTCTGTAG
>JARHYT010000027.1 GCA_029264775.1 Helicobacter sp.
AAATTTATAAATTCTTCAGCTCCCAGTTGCTTAAACGCAATAACCAAATGGAGCGGGAAACGGGACTCGAACCCGCGACCCTCAGCTTGGAAGGCTGATGCTCTAGCCAACTGAGCTATTCCCGCACTAAAAACAATGGTGGTGAGTCGTGGATTCGAACCACGGAAGTCGGAGACAGCAGATTTACAGTCTGCCCTCGTTGGCCACTTGAGTAACTCACCACAATATAAAACTGGTCAAACACTGACATCAATTTAAAGTCTAACAACCTAAATTTATTTAAAGAGTTTGATATTTAATTTCAAATTTCAATGGAGCTGGTTAAGGGACTCGAACCCCCGGCCTGCTGCTTACAAGGCAGCTGCTCTACCAACTGAGCTAAACCAGCATAATTCTAAAATTAAATAAAGTATGCAATTATATAGATAAAATATAATAAAGTCAAGATAAACAAGTTATTTTATTCAATTTTATCAAAATAAATCTATACAAGATTAGTGATATAAAAAAGAATAACCCGTATTTGGCTCAATAAATATATAAAATCCACCCACGATAACACCTTGAATTGTGCTTAATTTATGAACTTTATAGCCACATAAAACCTCGCTAAAATCGTTAAAATAGAATCTAAATGTATCTCTTTCTTGACATGTCGTTGGTAGATTCAATGCTAACACATTAAGCTTATTGCTTTCATATAGTCTAAAATCGAATAACGCATTATCTTTGCAAAAACCTGTAATATTTGTATTATTATACCCGCTAAGGCATTGAGAATTACCACTATGTAAGGCTACTATATCCCCAGCAAGAGGGCGTTTATCAAAATCGGTAGTATTTGCAAATCGTGGTGTATCTCTATATATTGAAAGGCTATTCTTTGTGTATATACCACTTGTATGAAATTGCACCTGCCAATTAAACAATGTATAATCAACAAGTAATCGTTTAGAATCTACCCTAGCAAACGAGTAAATATCCCCAAAGCCAACAAAGCCCAAAGTGGAGCTATCAATAAGAGATAGCATTCTAGCATGTTTGAGTGCATAAAGTACCATAAAGGCAGAACGAGAATCATTTGGTAATGCAAGGGAATATGACAACCAAGCACTAGAAGATATAATGCCAACAATAATAATATAAAACACAATATCAATGAATCTCATAATATAAAATCCTACAATAATCAAATAGATTCTATCTTAAATACATATTTAGTTATACAAAGTTTTGATACAAATTTATAAACTCATTGTAAAAATAGCTATAAATAACTAAATAAAAATTGCAAGGAAGATATGCTAAAACTTAAATATCAATTATTTATGCTAGAATACACTAAAAATTCAGTAGTATTATCTAAGGAATGCAATGGCACACAATGAAGATACACGCGTAAAAATTCCAGCATTACTACACCTAACGCAATTAGGTTACAAATACCTTTCACTAAAAGATAGACTTAAAAATGAAAATTGTAAATTTGATAAAGAGACAAATATTCATATACCAACATTTCACACTAAGTTTAATGAAATCAATCAAACACAAATCACAATAGATCATTGCAAAGACATTATTAAAGTTATAAGAAATAGTCTTGATTCTGAGTTAGGACGAAGTTTTTATGAAATACTTATCAAAGGCTATAATGGGCAAAAATTGATTGACTTTTCAAAAGATGATAAAAATATCTATCAAATTGCAACAGAACTTCCTTATTACAGCAATCAAGATGAATTTAGACCAGATATTACCTTATTTATCAATGGCATACCTATTGCATTTATAGAGGTTAAAAAACCCAACAATAAAAACGGCATACAAGCCGAGTATGAAAGGATGATAAAAAGAGGGAACAATATAAACTTTCGCCATTTTCTGAATCTATTTCAAATAATGCTTTTTTCAAATAACCTACCATATGATGATGGGGAAAGTATCCCAATTCAAGGTGCATTTTATGCTACAACAGCAGAAAACGAAGTAATATTAAATCGTTTTAAAGAAGAATTAAGAGAAAAATTAATTGTTGCACCTTTAGACAAACAGATAGAAGAATTTATTTTGAAAGATACCAATTATCCATCCATAAAGGGTACTCAAGAATATCAAGATAATATTTCTCCAGATACACCAACAAATCAAGCTATTTCATCTCTTTTTAGTAAAGATAGATTAAAAACGCTGCTTTTATATGGTATTACCTATGTTGAAAAGACACTTCAAGGTGGAGCAAAAAGACTAGAAAAACATATTATGCGTTATCCTCAATTTTTTGCTATGCAAGCAATTAAAGAAAAACTTGACTTAGGAGTAAAAAGGGGGATTATTTGGCACACTCAAGGGAGCGGAAAAACAGCCCTTGCCTACTACAATACAAGATTTTTGAAAGATTATTTTCAGAAAAAGGGATTCATAACACAATTTTATTTTATTGTAGATCGCATAGATTTAGCAAAGCAATCAGCTAATGAGTTTCGCTCTCGTGGTTTGTTCGTAGAAATGATTGAGAACAAAGAAGAGTTTGAAAAATATCTAAATAATGCGGGGATTGGACAAAGTAGCGGGCAAGATTCCATCGTAGTGGTTAATATTCAAAAATTTTCAGATAAAAGTTTAGTTCAAGCATCATCATATAATGTCAATATTCAAAGAATCTATTTTATTGATGAAGCACACAGGAGCTATAATCCAAGCGGTAGTTTTCTTTCTAATCTAATAAATTCAGATAAAAATGCTATAAAAATTGCCCTTACAGGAACGCCCCTTATAGGCGTAGTGTATGACAAAGAAGGCAAGCCAATAGGGGGAAAATCTTATGATAGCAAAAGTATTTTTGGAGATTACATACATAAATATTATTATAATCAGTCCATTGCAGATCACTATACATTAAGACTTATTCGCGAAGAAATTTCAACAACTTACAAAGAAAACTTGCGTTCTGTATTGCAGGAGTTACAAATCAAACAAGGTTCTTTTGATAGAAATCATCTTTTTTCACATCCTAGCTATGTTACAAAACTTGTAGATTATATCCTTAACGACTTTGCACAGAATCAAAGAGAAAATATAGGGGCAATGGTAGTTTGTGATTCATCAGAACAAGCAAGAGAAATCTTTAGAGAATTTGAAACAAGAAACATTAAATCAGCACTTATATTGCATGACAATGCGACAAAAGAGCAAAGGGATTCATGGCGTGATGCTTTCAAGCGAGGGGAGCTAGATTTTCTTATTGTTTATAATATGCTACTTACAGGCTTTGATGCCCCACGATTAAAAAGGCTTTATCTAGGACGCGTAATAAAAGAGCATTCATTACTTCAAACACTAACAAGAGTGAATCGCCCTTACAAAAACTTCACTTATGGATATGTAATTGATTTTGCAGATATTAGTAAAGAGTTTGACAAAACTAATCAAGCTTATTTCAATGAGTTACAAAATGAGCTAGGCGATGCTTTTTGTGAATATTCTAGTATCTTTAAAACACAAACAGAAATTGAGAAAGATTTGCAAATGATACAAGATATTTTGTTTGCTTATAGCACTTCAAATGCAGAGGAATTTTGCAGACAAATTCTAGCTATCAAGGATAAAAACGAGCTAATACAGATTTCTAAAGCCATTAAACTATACAAAGAGCTTTATAATGTCGCAAAGCTTTTTGGTTATGATGAAATAGCATATCTTTTCAATTTAAGTAAAGTCTATGAGCTCCACAATGAAGTACGCAATCGTATTGGAATCCTAAACGATAAAGAAACTCTTGAAAATGCTAGCGATATGGAAGCTATTTTAAATCTTGCATTAGAAGATTTTACTTTTAAATTTATAAAAATCAAAGAACACGAGCTAGCCCTATCAGATAAATATCGCAATATACTTATAAAGGCTCAAAAAGAGCTACAAAAAAGCCAAGATGTGAAAGATGAACAATATTTATCACTAAGAGAAGAGCTTAAAAGAATCCTTGAAAAGAAAAATATTGAAGAGTTAGATTCTAAAGAAATGCAAGAACAAATCAAAGACTTAACGCGAATTTATGAAAAAACTTACGCACAGAATCAAAAAGATCTAGCAATTACAAATCAATATGATGGCGATACAAAGTTTATGCGAGTACATAAAAGAATCAAAGAGGGCAATTCCTCTATAAATCAAACCCAACTTAAAGAGTTTTTATTGAATATTAAATACAATATAGACAATGCACTTTTGGATAATGAAGCATTGATTGACAATGCAGCCTATTTCCAAGGCTCTATTAAACAAATTATCAAAAACACCAATACACAATTAGAAATTAATCCAAGAAACAATATTATTTCTTGGATTGCTAATGAATATCAAACAGAAAGGATTTTTGCCTAATGGAGCTTATTACAAAAACTAGAGAAATGATTGATAATATAAAAAATGTTTGTGCCAACTTTGGGCTAGGTAACTCAAGCAGTGAATACAAGATAATCACAGAAATCTTTCTATATAAATTTTTGAATGATAAATTTCTTTATAACGCAAGAAATGAGAATCCAAAATTTAAAAATCTAAGCTTTGCGGAACTAGAAAAAGAACTTTTGAATATGAATGAAAAAGAGTTTGCAGAAATTTATGAACATATCAATATTGATTCTGCTAAATTTCAACGACAAAACCTTATCTCCTCACTATATAACCGCCAAAATGAGGACGGATTCCATAAGCTTTTAGATCACACATTAACAAGCATTGCAAATGATAATATTGAAATCTTTTCAGGCAGGACTGGCAAGGGTGCAAAAATCAAGCTTTTTGATCCATTATCAGCACATATCATTGATGCAGATAAAAAAGATGCCTTTGCAAAAGCCCTGCTTGATAAAATTTCACAATTTAGCTTTGAATCCGCCTTTAGTCAAAAATACGATTTTTTCTCCACAATCTTTGAATACCTTATCAGAGATTACAACAAAGACAGCGGAAAATATGCCGAATACTACACACCCCACACAATAGCTCAAATCATCGCACAAATACTAGCCCCAAATGGTGATAGAAATGTAAAGATCTATGATCCTGCAGCAGGTACAGGCACGCTGATTTTAGCCCTAGCTCACCAAATCGGAGACAAAAAATGCACGCTTTATTCTCAAGATATTTCACAAAAATCAAATGAGCTTTTAAGATTAAATCTAATCCTAAACAATCTTATATTATCCCTTCCAAATGTGATTTGTGATGATACACTCACACATCCCTATCATACCAACAAAACAAAAGACAATCTAGCACAATTTGACTATATCGTAAGCAATCCGCCCTTTAATATGGATTTTTCAGACAATAGAGAGACTTTAGCAGGAGAGAAGCACAAATCAAGGTTTTTTGCAGGAGTACCAAGCATTCCTAACAAGAAAAAGGATAGTATGGCAATTTATCAAATGTTTATCCAACATATTATCTACTCCCTAAATGACAAAGGCAAAGGTGCAATAGTCGTGCCTACAGGCTTTCTAACCGCAGGAAGTGGAATCCCAAAAACCATAAGGGAGCATATCATCAAACACAAAATGCTAAAAGGTGCAATCTCAATGCCTTCAAATGTCTTTGCTACCACAGGCACAAATGTATCTATCCTTTTTCTTGACAAACAAAATCAAGACGATCAAATCCTCTTAATGGACGCATCAAAGCTAGGTATCACAACAAAAGAAGGGAAAAATCAAAAAACAATCTTGCAAGAACAAGACATCAAACAAATCGTAGAAACATTTAACAACAAGGCTAACTATGAGGATTTTTCTATCCTTGTAAGCAACGAAGACATAGCAAACAAAAACTATTCTTTTAGTGCTGGGCAGTATTTTGAAATCAAAATAGAATATGAACCAATCACACAAGAGGAATTTACTCAAAAGATGAATGAGTATAAAGCTAGCTTAGATTCTCTATTTGCAGAGGGCAGAGAGCTAGAGGAGGAGATTAAAAAACAGCTTGGGAAAGTGGAATTATGAAAAAATATATGCTTTCTGAGCTGTATGAAATAAATTCTGGAATTTCTACAAAAAAAGAACAAGCTGGATATGGTTACCCCTTCCTTTCTTTTAGTATCGTTTTTAACAATTGTTTTTTGCCAGATTTTCTCCCTGATTTAATGAATACTTCAGAACAAGAAAGAAAGAGGTATTCAATATTAAAAGATGATGTATTTTTTACAAGGACAAGCGAAACCATTGAAGAATTAGCAATGAGTAGTGTAGCATTAAGAGACTATCCTATGGCAACATATAGTGGTTTCCTTAAGAGATTAAGACCAATCACTCAAGGTATTGTTTATGGTAAATATATTGCTTTTTATTTTAGAAATAAATTTTTTAGGAAAATGGTTAAAAACCACACTTCGCTTACATTAAGGGCAAGTTTTAACGAAGATTTTTTTTCATATTTATATGTTTATTTGCCTAAATATGAAATACAACAAAAAATAGGAGATTTTTTAACCAATCTTGATAAAAAAATAGCCCTTAACAATCAAATCATTGCCAAACTTGAGGAAATGGCAAAGACGCTTTATAACTATTGGTTTTTGCAATTTGATTTTCCCAATGATGAGGGCAAACCCTACGCAACATCAAAAGGGGAGATGAAATATAGCGATGAGCTAAAACAAAACATTCCAAAATCTTTTGAGGTATTAACTTTGGGCGATATTTTGCAAAAAAATTCATCACCTTTTGATTATTCAAGCATTGAACCAACTATTGATTTAAGCGTAATGCCTTCATCTTCAATTGCATTAAATCAACTTAATAGTAGTAAAAATTTTTCAACTAATCTTTTTAGAATGGAGGAAGGAGATATTTTATTTGGCAGTATTCGTCCATATCTGAAAAAAGCAGGGATAGCCCCTTGCAATGGCGTATATGTAGGCACTATATATTCATACAAAACAAAAAAAACTAATGATTATAATTTTGCACTTATGACAATGTGTAGAGATACTTGTTTTAATTATGCACTTCAAGTATCGCAAGGCACAAGAATGCCTGTTGTAAGAAATGATAATTTGATGCAATACAAGTTTGCATATAATGCAAAAATAGCTAAAAAATTTAATGAAGTTTTACCCATAAAAAAAGTTATTTGTAAAAAACTTCAAGAAAACCAAAAACTAGCAGAGCTTAGAGACTATCTACTCCCTATGCTAATGAATGGACAAGTAAAAGTTAAATAAGTTAAAGCATTAGGCTAAAAACACAAGCAATAAATATCCAACAATAAAGATAGATAATCAATTGATTATCTTATGTAGATTCCATAAAACTAGACTAAAATAAATTTAACTTGCCAAAGCATTTGATGAAGTCTAATATAGCAATGTTTGAGTGTAGAAAACCAATTCATTATTAAATGTTAGTTAAGGCAATTCAGATTCTAAGCCCTTTGTTGTTTTATAGCAACATTACAAGAAGTTTCATCATGGAATCTAACTGCATAAAACTTGATATTGTTATGATGATAAATCAATGTATATGATTATCTTATTGATTATAAGAGATTAATTTGCTATATTTATAATATACTAATTTATGTAATTTTCAGGCAATAAATATTATAATAATCTATGTAAGGTTAATTTATAGTTAAATCTACATTTCTTTTACAAAAGCTTGTTGATACTTTGTAAGATATTTTATTGTACTTGTTGTAATCAAACATGGTAAATCAGGCTCAAAAGCCATACAACATAGAAATTATACAAATTTCAAGGGAAATGTGAGTAAAAAATGAGTAAAAATGGCGGAACGGACGGGGCTCGAACCCGCGACCCCCTGCGTGACAGGCAGGTATTCTAACCAACTGAACTACCGCTCCAAAAATGGTGGTCGCTACAAGACTCGAACTTGTGACATCCACCTTGTAAGGGTGGCACTCTACCAACTGAGCTAAGCGACCTTTTAATAATAAAGAAAACAGAAACACAAAAATAGAATGGTGACCCCTAGGGGATTCGAACCCCTGTAGCCACCGTGAAAGGGTGGTATCCTAACCGTTAGATGAAGGGGCCACACAGACTAAAAAATAATGGTGACCCGTGTTGGATTCGAACCAACGGCCCATTCCTTAAAAGGGAATTGCTCTACCAGCTGAGCTAACGGGTCAAAAAACAAAAGAAGTAGAATTGTATCTATTTTTTTTTACAAAGTCAAGTAATTGAAGTGAAAATTGTTAAATTTTAAGATTTAAAATCCATAAAATTATTAAGATAAAAGAACAAACAAGGCATTGCTTTAAAGCAACATAAATGTATTAATGATATAGCAGAATCTATAAAAGAACAAACACAAGACATTAGCCAAATAAATGATACAATAATGCAATTAGAAAGTATTACACAACAAAATGTAGCTATAGTCAATCATTCTCAAGATATAAGCAATGCGCTTGATAATATTATGGTAAAAATTTTAGATGATGTAAAGATAATAGTTATAGTTTATCCAATAAAAACTAACTAGAGATTGCTTATAAGCTTATCAAATATCATTTATACTATGATGATATAATATAAAGGATTTATCTAAAGCATTTATTGGGGTTAGCAGTGATAGGAAGAATTATTCATGTTGGCGTTACGGTTACAAACCTTGAAAAATCTATGGATTTTTACGAAAATATTTTAGGCTTAAAATTAGTTGGTAAAATGATTATGAAAGGCAAGGAAACAGATGCCCTTTTCAATATGGAGAATGTAGAGGTTAAAATAGCTTATTATAATGGTTCTGATGAGATTTTATGCCCTCCTGTTGAGTTACTAGAGTTTTCAAATGGTGTAAAAGCACCATGTTCTTTGAATCAAACTTCTATTTCAGAAATATGTTTTATAGTTAAAAGTATTGATGAAACATATAAAAGACTCAAAAATAAGGGAGTAGAATTTATATCAGAACCTCAATATTTTGATTTTACAAAAGATGGATTTGGAAAGAGTAAGGCGGTGTATTTTAAAGATAATGATGGCATTGTATTAGAATTGATGGAGTATCTATAATAATATAATCTTTTTAAAATTTTTAAACCTCATCTTATTGTGTAGATCTATTTTTTTGTATTCTTATTAACATATTTAGTTAATTAATGTAATTGTAGGTGTAAGCCATTTATCCCATTTATGATTTAAAAAATTATTTAAAGAAAATAATCAAACATTCACAATAATAACTAATTTTTAAAGCTAAAATTTATAAGTTTAAATTGACATTAACATTATTTCGTTACATTATAATTCTTATTAATAAGATAACATCATGACATTTAAATTTAGTTTTAGGAGTTTATGTGAATTGCGAAAAATATAAAAGGGGATATTTTATGCCCCCTACCCAATCTTTGCAATGGAGTAAAAAAGAATATATACAAAAAGCACCATTATGGTGTAGTGTAGATTTACGCGATGGTAATCAAGCTCTTATAACTCCAATGAGCCTAGAAGAAAAAATAACATTCTTTAAACTGCTATTAAAAATTGGTTTTAAAGAAATAGAAGTAGGATTCCCTGCTGCAAGTGATACAGAATATAGATTCTTACGCACTTTGATAGAACAAGATCTTATCCCTAATGATGTGAGCATACAAGTATTAACACAAGCAAGGGAGCATATTATAAAAAGAACTTTTGAAGGCTTAGAAGGTTGCCAAAATGCAATTGTGCATTTTTACAATTCTACTTCTTATGCACAAAGAGAACAAGTGTTTAGAAAAACCAAAGATGAAGTAAAAAAGATAGCTATTGATGGGGCGTTATGCGTCAAAGAATGTGCGGCAAATACAAAGGGGAATTTTAGATTTGAATACTCTCCTGAAAGTTTTAGCGGGACAGAAATTGATTATGCCCTTGAGGTATGTAATGAAGTTATTGATATTTTTAAACCAACACCAACAAATAAATTAATTATCAACCTACCTGCAACGGTTGAGATGAGTTTGCCACATATATATGCAAGTCAAGTTGAATATATGTCTAAGAATCTGCAAAGAAGAGATTCTATAATCTTATCATTGCATCCGCATAATGATAGAGGTTGTGCTATAGCCGCAGCAGAGCTTGGGCTTCTTGCTGGAGCAGATAGGATTGAGGGGACACTTTTTGG
>JARHYT010000040.1 GCA_029264775.1 Helicobacter sp.
AAAAACTCAAAGAAAATTTTTGATTATATTTTTCTAAAGCATATTTATTTTTTTCTAAATAATCTCCAGCAGTCATATAAATATGCCCCATTGCCGATTGAGGCATAACATTACTTTCTCCAGCAAACTCTAAAAATATAGAATCAAAAGATACTCTCTCTTTAAACACCCTTGCACCAATACATTTTTTTGAATGTATTGTATTTAAAAATTTTTGTCTATCTAAACCATACAAATTTGATGCAATAAAAGTAAGTCTTGCAGGATATTGGCATATAATGCTTTTATCATTATTAATTGAAGTATGAAAAGTATTTTTTGTATTATATAAATTATTTAATTCTTCAAAAAAGATTCTACTCACAAAAGCAATATATTCATCTCTTGGGTTTTTATAGCCATTAGAGCTAATAAAAAAATTTGATTTCTTGTTAATGAGTGATTTTTTACCTTCATAATGCAATAAAGATAGCCATTGTGTATTATTTGACATATTTGAATGCCGCAAAAGAACATTATATATATAATATAAATTTTTGATTTTATCATTTAATAATACAATATCTACTTTTGTATTTTTAGCTAAAGTATAGCTTTTTGCACACAAAATATTAAATGATAATAATATGAGCAGTAAGATAAAATGTAAGATTTTTTGTATCATTTTTTATTCCTATTGAATAGCAAACAACAACACAAAAACTTAATGATTTATTTTATATTAATTTTATTTCTTTTTTACCTTTTGGTCTTCTTTCTCATTCTTTAACACTTCGTCTTTTTTTTCATCTTGTTTGCTTTTAGAATCTTTTTCATCTTTTGGCGTTTCATTTTTATTTTGATCATCGGATTCTATTTTTGGTAATGGTTTTGGAGTGCAATTTGGTTTTTTAGTAACTGGAATTACAAAATTTGGATTGCTATACTCCCACATACCACCAGATATTGCATCTGTTGTAGAACCAAAAGTCCCACCACTTATAATATTAATCCAAAAAACACCACTCACTTTTCCTTTACCAGCAACAGAATAGTTTGTATCCTCAAAACACGGGTTATCTTCATTTAATACTTGGATATTAGCTCCTGTTTTGCGTCCAATATCTACATTAGATGGAATTTGCACTTTTTTACCATCAATTCTAGCTATAACTTGATGTCCTGTACTGGTGCTAATTGCAACTTTTTGTTTTGTTCCATTTGTAATTGTTCCACAACCACTTATCAACATACCAATAAAACATGAGCTAATTAAAAAACTAGATGAAAATTTCATAAAATCTCCTAAATAATTTAAAATAATTCAGAATAGTAATGTAATTTTTAATTTATGGCAAAGTGTTTTTTTTTTTTTGAAACTTTTTTATGAACTATGTTTCATTTATACCCATAATATGTAAAAATTACAGCAAAATAAAATAGCAAATAATCAAGATAATTTGTATTGTTAGAATTATGCAATGTTGATAAGTTATGATGCTTAACTTGGATAAATCCCATTAATATTCATCTGCAAAAATACATATAACATTGATAAATCTTTGTATTATTTGTTAATTTTTACTTGTTTAGTCTTGTTGTTTAATTCTTATATTTTGAAAAATCTTAAGCAGAAATTTTGGGAATAAACCTATTAAAAACATCACCAATATGAAAAATTAGTAATTAGACATAAGGAAAATAAAAATCTCACAAAGCAAAAATAAAATAGGTTTTTACATAAAACAAGCCATACATTTACTGCATTTATACTAACTAAACTAACAATTTAAAATAGATTCTAATTTACATAAAAGCGACAAAAGCAGGATTATAACCTAACTTCATTTAGATTTCACTTTATTAAATTACCTTGATATTATTAAATACACAATAAACATATTTTATACATAGCTTGGTGCATCATTTGCAAACAACACCAAATCATTATCTTGTCCTGTTGTGGCAAGTATATTTTCTAAGTCTAGCTTATTTTTCAATATTATCTTTTGTGGTTGTTGTATATATGTATCAAGTATATTGACATTTAATTTCCCTGTTATTATTGCAATATCAAATACTTCATTGATTATTTTTGCTAATTCAATGTTGCTTTTTTCATCTTGCTCTACTAGCCCCGGAGTTACAATTATTTTTCTACCATTATGCAAAGAGCTTATTCTAATAGCTTCGCTCATGCCTTCTAAATTTCCATTAAAACTATCATCTAGTATTATTTTATTATGTGTGGTTATCTTTTGCAATCTATGTTCTACTGGCATAAGTTTTCTTACAATTTTTTGCATTTCTTGCACACTCACACCCATAGTCTTTGCAATCAAAATAGCAACTGCTATATTGTCAATATTAAACCTGCCCAAAACTGAAGTTTCAAATTCCACCCAAACAGAATCTAATTTTATACTAAAACTAGTTCTTTCTAGATTAGATTCTATGTCTTTTATTTCCGGTGGATAAGGTACTATTTTTTCTAAATTCTTTTCAAAGCATTTAGGGATTTTTTTTGAATATTCATTATCTTTATGCACAAAAACATTAATTAGTCGTTCTGAATATAACAATTCAAATTTTGTTTGAATTGTTGTTTGTATATCTTTGAAATACTCTATATGTGCATTACCTATTTTTCCTATAATGCCATAATGTTGTTGCAAAAGCGTAGATATTTCTGCAATATCACCTTTATTTCTCGCTCCAGCTTCTGCTACATATATATCATATGTTTCATTTAAATTTGCATTAATATCTGCTATTAGCCCCTTATATGTATTAACACTTCTTGGTGTTGAATACACATTAAACTTTTCTCTTAATATTTGTGAAACAAAATTTTTTATGCTAGTTTTACCATAACTACCAGTGATTGCTATTATTTTAAGATTAGACAAGCTTTGTAATTTATGCTTTGCCAATTTTGCATAGAATCTAAATACTATAACCTCAAATAAATTAGCAATTATAAAAGTACAAAACAAAGACAATAATAGAATAATATCTTGTTTAGACTCTCCTAAACCCGCATAATACACTATAATTTTAGAGATTAAAGTAAGTATAACAAATATTGTAAAAAGCCGTTTTATGCGCCAAGTCCAAATAAGCTTTTTATCAAGCTTGTTAAACCAAATAATATACAATGGTATAGCTACTAAATATAAATAACAATAAAATAGTAATCCATCATAATATGGCTTTAATACTAAAAATACCAAAATAGGAATCAAAAAATAATTAACATGCCATATTCTTTTATGATGTTTAGTTATAATCCGTTCGAAGCTATAGCTATACCATTGTAAATTTGTAGCTACATAATGAAATAATATAAACAAAAATACAAAGCATGATACTACATCGAGTATATGCAAGGACATATCCATTTACCTCAATACCTCGAAACTAGAAAAATTTAAAGAATCAAGGTGTTCTATCTCAAACGAGGTAGCTTTCATCCTGCCATTGCCTTTTTGGAGTGCCTCTAAAAAATCCCCCAAATCAATTAATGATACGAAGATCTCTACATGCCCATTTGTCAGATTCTTAACACTACCTTTGTAGTTTTTAGAATCTGCATATTCTTTTGTGAAATTGCGAAATCCAACGCCTTGCACCTTTCCCTTAGCTGTGATTTTATAATGTCTCATTTATGCCCCTAATACATCAATTGATAGTCTTTTATAACTATCATAAACACCTATCAAACACAATATAGTATAAACGAAAATTATTTTTTCATTTCAATACTTTTTTGCACTTCTTGAGAATCTTTTATAAGCTTTACCTCTTTTGAATTATTTGTAGATTGACCTATAAATACACCCTTTCTCTCAATAACAAGCTCATCAGACGCTATCGTACCCTCAAGCCTACCATTTGCAAGGATTTCAATTGCCTTTGCTTCTACATTACCAACTACTTTGCCACTAATTATTAACTTTTGTGCAAACACATCACCTGTTATAATACCAGTTTTTCCAACCATAACCGTATTCTTAGAGCGTATTACACCCTCAAACTCTCCATCAGTATGAAAATGGCAATCTGTGCTTATTTCACCCTTAAATCTAGTATTTACTGCAATGATTGTTGCGGCTCCTGTTTCCTTCCCATTAGGTTGTTTATTATCTGTAGTAAAGAAAGCCATGATATTCTTCTCTCCCTTTCAAAAATAAGATTAAAATTTTGCATATCCCATTTAACAAAATTCATAGGATCAATTGGTTGTCCCAAAAATCGTATTTCATAATGCAAATGCGGTCCAGTACTCGTCCCAGTAGAACCAGTAAGTGCCACAAGTTGCCCCTTTTTTACAAACTGCCCCCGTTGAACTTTAATATCATTCAAGTGTGCATAATATGTCCTAAATCCAAATGAATGAGATATTTTAACAAGTTTTCCATAACCGCCATTGCCACTATTACTTGCCCAATCAACGACACCATCTGCTGTTGCATATACAGGTGTATTCATTGGTGCAACCATATCTGTTCCAGTATGTATATGATAAATATGCAGTATCGGATGATAACGCTTTCCGTATGGTGCAGAAACCCTAAAATCAAGGTTTAGAGGACTGCCATTTGGTATAAACTTCATGATAAAAGATTTTTGCAAAGCAGTTATTGAAGCTGTATCCATTCGATCAAGAATATTTACCCCATCTCCATCAATAAGTTCAGCCTCTTGACCAAAATTTCTCATGCCAACTGCATTTTCTATATCTTCAAATCTATCTCCAACTAATGCTATCTCTTCATTCTTTTCTTTAATTGCTAAATTAAGTTTTTCATTGTGTTCTTGCATATCTGCAAATTGGTTTTTTAAGTAGTTATTCTTTTCTTGTGTGTTTTTTATCTCCTTTCTAATTACCAAGATACTTGTATAAGCAAATAAGCCAAGAGTCAATAAAAACACAAGAATGTATGTGCCAATTTGTCTAAAAATCATATCAACATTGATAAACTTAGAACCATGTAAATCGGTAATCATGATTACAAGTCTTTTATCAGTTTTCATCAATTATCACTTTTGAATAGTGTCAAATAAATTATAAGCATTAAACTGCTTAGTTTTATTAAATTCTTTGTCTATGGACTCATCCATATCAACAAAAGCAAAATGTGAAGACATATCATTCAATTTAACAATGTCATTCAAAGCCCACATCAAGCTTTTTAAATCAATATTAGAATTTTGCTCTGCATCAAAAATAGATCTGAAGTTATCCTTATCCCAATCTATGAAAGATAAAGTATCTAATCCTTCGCTTAAAAATCTTATCTCATAATAAAGGCTTATATTGTTTCTGCCCGGACTAGCTGTTGTATATCCTATAACATCTCCTTTGCTTACAAACTCACCCTTTTGAACATTGATTTTCCCTAAATTAGTGTATGCACTACTAAATCCCAAAACATGAGATATTCTTACGATATTTCCATATCCATACTTCTGATTGCCATCCCTTGTAGATTCTACAATACCATCTGCCGTTGCTATAACAGGCTCACTTTTACTCGTGTAATAGTCATATCCCATATTACCTGCATTTTGCGTTACACGATATTGAGTATCAATCAAATTATAATCCCTTACATTTCGTTTTGTCTTTTGCTTCATTTCAAATATTTTCAACGGATTACCATTTGGTATAATCTGCAAAATTGTATCTTTTTGTGCCTTTGCCAAACTATGTAAATCAAAATCCTGAATCTTATTTTTTCTATTGTCAAAAGAATTAATATTCATCATTTTTTCTAAATCATCAACTTTATCTTTCATAGCTTGTAATTCTTCTGTCTTATTTTGTATGTCATCTTGTAAGAAAGTATTTTGTTCATATATACTCTGAAATTCCCTATAGGTCTCTTGTTTTGCTATGTTTATAGTGTCTAACTGATTTACAAATGAAGACATAAAAAAATAACCGCCCACTATAGCAACCAAAACAAATAGAGATATATACCCAACAAATCTTTGTGCGATCTTAGCCATCGTAAATTGCCTAGATCCATTCTCATCAACTATAGTAATAGTGAGTGTTTGCTTTAATTTATCTATATCTCTATTCACATCTTTCATTACAACTTCTCAAATAAATTAAACTCTAGTGCAACTATCTTTCTTATAAAACCACATTAAAAAATTCTCTACCAAAGAAAAGCCACCAAAAACCAAGTAATTACCCTTTAACTCCAAAGAACCGCTATATTTTATCAGATTTTTAGATAATTCGTCAAGTTTTAAGGCATTCGGATTAAAAAATTCATAAGAAACACCAAGCATATCAAGCTTGTTTTTCATATTATCAACTTCTAAGACTCTAGGATTATCCAGCACAAAAATAATAATTTTTGTAACATGGTTTCTAAATATTGTCAAAATTTTTTCAATTTCTTTATCTTTGTAGCTATTATAAATCAATATAAATGGTAAATCTTTGAAATATTTCTTAGCCTCATTTAATGTGGCTTTAGCTGCCATCTCATTATGTCCAACATCCACTATTATGTTATCTTGTAAAACCTCAAACCTACCTCTAATGTTAAGCCTTGATCGCAATAATTTAACACCCAAATATTGCAGTACAATATTAGCTAATGCTAGATTTTCTCGCAAAAATGATGGCATACTAAATTTGTGTGCGTATTCTATTATATCTTGACTATGTATATCTTGTTTTTGTAAGTAATTTATATGTTTTATTCCATTTTTATCACATATGTTTTTTTTACAAATCTCATCTAATCTATTAAACAAATCTAATACTTCTTTCTCTTGAAAGTGTGCAAAAATCTCTCCTTGTGCTGCCTTTAGCTTTGTTAATGCAATAGATTCTATATCTTCTCCAAGCATTTCTTTATGATCAATTCCAATTTTAGTAAATATCGTTATATCATATTTCAATATAGATGTGCTATCATACTCGCCCCCAACGCCAGCTTCCATTACCAAAAAATCACACGATTGCGAAAGCACCAAAGCTAAAAATGTTGCATATTCAAAATAACTTGCTTCTTCCATGAAATCAAATTGTTGTAAAAAACTATGAGCTTCCATTAACTCATCAGAGCTAACTATATCATTATTTTTATAGAATCTTTCTCTAAAGTCAAATACATGGGGGGAAGTAAAATGCAAAACACTATGATTATTTTCCCATAAACTTTGTGTTATAAACCTGCCAGTGCTACCTTTACCATTTGTTCCTATTATATGTATGTTATGTGCATTAAGAATTAAATGTGGTTTCAATAAACTAAACAGCCTCTTAACTCTATTTGGCTCAAATGGTGCATATTCTTGTGCCTTTGAATCCATATAACTATAAATCAAAAAAACTCCTATAATATTATTTAATAGCACACAATTATAGTAAAAATCTTTATGATTTATAATAAAATTTAAATATAAATAGCCATTGTAAATAAAATAATAATGCTTAACTATATAATGTATTTAAATCTTAGAATTTATATCCATCATTCTAACTTGTGGTATTTATTGCTAACTAGCACCATGATTAAAGCTGATCGCATCACATTCAACATATTTTGATAGAATCTACAATACTATAATTATTTAGAAAGGGGTAATATGCAAGTTATTTTGGTTGATACATTTGGATTTTTCTTTAGAAGTTATTATGCACTTCCACCTTTACACAATTCAAAAAACTTCCCAACTTCCTTGCTAACAGGGTTTGCAACACTTATTTTTAATCTTTATAAAGATAATAAGGATTCTTGCATTATATTTGCACTAGAAGGCGATGGGATTAATAAACGCAAAGAAATATATAACGATTACAAAGCAAACAGGAAAGAAACCCCTCAAGACTTATTAAAACAATTACCAGTTGCAATTGAATGGTTAAAAAAAATGGGATTACCTACATTATCAATAAGTGAATATGAAGCAGATGATTGCATTGCAACACTTGCAACACTTGCAAAAAAAGATGGCTTTGAAGTCCAAATAATAAGCCATGATAAAGATCTATACCAATTAATTGATAATAAGATATATTTATTTGATTATGCTAAGAGACAAAAAATTGGCATAAAAGAATGTGAATCTAAATTTGGAGTTACACCAAATGAGTTTGTTACCTATCAAAGTATAGTAGGAGATACAAGCGATAATATACCCGGCATAAAAGGGATCGGTGCTAAAGGGGCACAAAAAATATTATCTAGTTTTAAAACATTAGAATCTTTGTATGAGACACTTGAAAATGATTATGGTGCAATTGAAACGCTATTTGGCAAAAGAACTGCAAAGCTAATTGCAGAAAACAAAGATAACGCATTTTTGAGTAAAGAGCTTGTAACATTGAAAAGAGATTTATTACAAGATTTTAGCTTTATAAAACACAATTTTACGCAATCTCCACTTATAAATATTGTAGATGAATTGAAAGAATATGAATTGTATAAAACACTTCAGAAGATAAATTTCAATGCAACAACACAACAAAATATAGATTCTAAACATTTTCAACAAGAATCCGCGTATAAAAAGCAAGATGTCCTTAACACAACAAATAATAAATTTAATTTTAAAGCACATTTGATTACAGACGCAAAAGAACTATTTGAAATTCTAAATAAGATTCCAAAAGACACATTAATAGCATTTGATTGTGAAACTAATGGTTTAGATATTAAAAATGCTAATATGGTTGGCTTTAGCTTTTGTTTTGATGGCATAAATGCATATTATGTGCCTTTTTTACATGGTGGCATAAAAAGAGAAAATCTATCTGGTGATAATGTTATCGGGCAAGAAGTGTCTCTATTTGATATAAAACCAAGCAATAATGAACAATTAAAAATACCAAAGCAAGTTTCACAGAAAGATGCTAAAAAAGCACTTGAATTGATATTTACTTATCCTCTTGTAGGACATAATATAAAATTCGATTTACACATAACACAAAATAACTTTGGCATCTCTCCAAAGAGCACCACAAAAGATACAATGATACTTGCATGGCTTGATGATACTTCACAGATTCTAAAACTTGATAATTTAATGTATAAACATTTTTCACACAATATGATTAAGTTCAATGATATTGTTCCTAAAAATAATACTTTTGATGATATAGAGCTTGATATTGCCAGCGAGTATGCAGCAGAAGATGCAGCTGCTACCTATAGACTTTATAAATACTATATAAACACACTAGAAAAAAAAATATTACAAATAGCAGATGAAATTGAATTTCCATTTATACAAACAATTTGTAATATGGAAAATAATGGCATTGAAATTAATTATAAATATTTTATTAGCTTGAAAAAGAGATTTGAAAGAGATATCAATAGCTTGCAACAAAAGATATATGAAGTAGCAGGAAGCACTTTTAATGTAAATTCACCAAAACAGGTAGCAGAGATATTGTTTGATAAACTAAAACTTAGCAAACAAAGAAAGGGAAAAAGCGGAGACTATAGCACAGATGAGGCAACTTTAAATGCACTAAAAGATGAACATGAAGTAATACCTTTGCTTATTGAATATAGAGAAATTTTTAAACTATTTAGCACATATGTAGAGCCGGTATTGGCAATTGGAAAAAATCATAACAGAATCTATTCATCATTTATTCAAACAGGAACAAGCACAGGTAGATTAAGCTCTAAATCACCAAACCTACAAAATATTCCAGTTAGAAGTGAATTAGGAAGATCTATAAGAGAAGGATTTCAAAGCAAAGAAGGAAATATGCTTGTAAGCCTTGATTACTCGCAAATTGAATTGAGATTATTAGCACATTTTAGTGAAGATATGGTGCTTTTAGATGCATTCAAAAAAGGTTCAGATATTCACCTTGAAACAGCCAAAATGCTTTTTCCAAATGAAAGCGATGATAAAATATCCTCTTTAAGGAATATAGCCAAATCAATAAATTTTGGTCTTATCTACGGAATGGGTGCTAGAAAATTATCAAAAACTATAAATATTTCGCAGAATGAAGCAAAACAATATATTGAAAATTATTTTGTTAAGTTTCCAAGTGTAAAAAATTTTTTGCAAGATAAAAAAGATGAGATTTTAAAAAATAGTTATAGTACGACACTTGTTGGACGAAAACGACATTTTGACTTTTTAAGTGCATCTGATTTTATGCGTTCAAATTATTTGCGTGAAGGAGTCAATACTATATTTCAAGGTAGTGCCGCAGACTTAATTAAGCTTAGCATGAATAAAATACATGGCATGATTATAGAATCAAAGATACATGATATTGCAAAGATGCTTTTACAAGTACATGACGAATTAATATTTGAAATAAAAGAAGATTGTGTAAAAGATATAGCAAATGAAATTAAAAAAATAATGGAGGGTATATACACACTAAAAGTTCCTTTAGTGTGTAATTTGTCTATTGGAAAAACATGGGCGGAGCTAAAATAAGCCTACCTATATCTTACCCTTATTAGAATTTAAGTTTTGTGAAAGCAATTCCAGCATTTCTACCTTCAAATCCATTGCTAACAAAACCACCACCAATAGACCATACTAAATTGCCGTTGCTTATGATGTTGTAATTTAAGATAGCAGAAAATTCTTTATAATTTCCACCTGCATATAAAACATCAAAATCAAGCGTATCTCCTAGCTTAAACCCTGTGAATACATACCATGTATCCACACCAGCATTAAGATAGCTGCGATTTGAAAGTCCTACACCACTATAAGACATAGGGTTTATATATTGCCCATAAAATCTTGTTCTATCAACAAGACTTAAGCCACCCAAACCAACATCGCCTACACTGAAGTAACCACCTCCAAGTTTAACAATATCTGCAAATACAAGCTCTTCATCAATTTGCCACATTAACCCATTTGCACCATTATGAAATAAATGAGACCAAAGAGCCCTTGCAGTAGTAATTGTTCTAACAGAACCGAAATTAAAATCAAATACTGCTCTACCACCAGCTTGCAAAACACTATGATCTCCGCTTCTTAACCAATATTGAGCATAAGGGCTAAAGCTAATACCCTCACCAAATTTAAAATCCAAACCAAGTGCAAACAATTCATTGTTAAAATTAAAATTATTCCAGCTAGAAGCATAGCCACCAAACCCAGATAAATCCATGCCATATCTTCCATCACCACCAAGTTTTGAGCTAGCATTAAATCCATTTCTTAGCCAATCATTAACCCATGTTCCCCAGATTCCAAAATACTGAGATTGATAGGCAAGGGCAAAACCTTGATTATGACCACCAATCCAATCTGCTGTTGCAAGAATCTTGCTAGCATTATATCTACCTAATGAAAAATCTAATCCAGAGCCTTGATAGCCTATATACAAATCAGAAACATCGACCCATGGATTACTAAAAAGCCTACCATTCCCAACAAAAGCATTATGTGTAAAATCCCCACCAGAATTAATAGTAAATGGTGCAAATCCAGCCATTACACCAGCCCCTAACTTAAAACCAGAAAAGTTAAAATCAACACCTGCTTGTCCAACTAAGCCCACATAACCAATATTACCATTACCAAAACCAAAATTACCAATAGCACCTACCTTACCAAAAGGCGTTACCTCAACAGCCTGAACTCCACTTGCCAAGATACCAGCTAAAACAACAGAGCCGATTATTCTTTTTGTCATAATCAATTCCTTATATCACAAAATAAATTGTAATGCTACATGCAAAACTAAACAGCAAATCGGCAATATTACATTTACATTAAATTCAATGGATTACATAATGGATTATATGAGAAAATAATCTTGTATAGTATGACATTGTAAATTAACATAATTTTACATGTATTTTACAATTATAGAATGTATATTTTACATATTTCTCTTAGACTTCCTAAAAATGCTAGAATCAAGGAATTACAATTGAGAAAAGATATGTTATCTTTTGCATTATTTTTATCTGTTCGCATATCAATGATTAGCACAATTCTTGTTTTTATTGTTTTGGTTGGATTTATCTTTATAAAAGGAATTGCATATATTACACCTAGTCTGTTTGAATGGGAATATACTAGTGATAATGTATCTATGATTCCTTCAATGATTAACACAATCAATATGATAATATTTTCATTGGCTATTGCCATGCCGCTTGGAATCTTTGGAGCTATATTTTTAACAGAGTATAGTAGCTCAAAGAATAGATTAATTGCAATAGTTACGATTGCATCAGAAACACTTGTTGGTATTCCGTCGATTGTATATGGATTATTTGGTTTTTTTGCCTTTGTATTATTTTTTAAAGCTAGTTTTAGTTTCTTAGCTGGCGGGCTAACTTTAACCATCATGATACTACCTGTGATACTAAGAAGCTCTCAAGAAGCGTTAAAGGCTACTCCTATGTCTTATAGAGAAGCTAGTTTTGCACTTGGTGCAGGTAAATTAAGGACAATATTTTCAGTAGTTTTACCTGCTGCTACTCCGGGAATCTTAGCAGGTGTGATTTTGAGTATTGGTAAGATTGTAGGTGAAAGTGCTGCACTGCTTTATACATTTGGGACATTTACACAGGTTTCTGGCTTATTTGATTCTGGTAGAACACTAAGCGTTCACATGTATGTAATATCTAGTGAGGGCTTTCACATGAATGAAGCATATAGTACCGCTATGATCTTAATCATAATCGTATTATGTATCAATGTGCTATCAAACTACATTGCAAAAGCTTTAACAAAGGGTAACAATGGATAAAAAAGTATGTTTTAATATTAAAGACATGAATCTATATTATGGTGATTTTCACGCATTGAAAAATATAAACATGCAGATTTTAAAGGGGAAAGTAACTGCATTTATAGGACCTAGCGGTTGCGGTAAATCCACCTTTATCAAGAGTCTTAATAGAATGAATGATTTGATTGAGGGTTGTAAAATTAAGGGCAAAATTTTGCTTGATGATGTCAATATATACAAAAAATACGATGTTAATATGTTGCGTAAAAAAGTAGGCATGGTATTTCAAAAACCAAATCCATTTCCTATGAGTATATATGATAATATTGTGTTTGGACCAAAAACACATGGAGTTAAGAAAAAAGATAAATTAGATTCCATAGTGGAAGAATCCCTAAAAGATGTTGGTTTATGGGGAGATTTAAAAGATAGGCTAAAACAATCTGCCTTAAGTTTGAGTGGAGGGCAACAACAAAGATTATGTATTGCAAGAACTGTTGCTGTAAATCCAGAAGTTATACTTATGGATGAGCCAACAAGTGCTCTAGATCCTATATCAACCTTAAAAATAGAAGAATTAATAACTAAATTAAAAAAAGAATATACTATAGTCATAGTTACACACAACATGCAACAGGCAATGAGAATATCAGATAAAACTGCTTTCTTTTTACTAGGCGAGGTAGTAGAGTTTGATGATACGCAAAAAATATTTTCAAAACCAAAAGACAAAAAAACGCAGGATTACATAGCAGGCAAATTTGGTTAATTGATTAATTTAGCCAATTAAATATTCTATGTAATATTTGCTTGTATATCTTAGTATTTTATTCCGACTTGTATTTATAAAATTTTATTAATTTGATATAATGCAAATCGCAAATGAAAAACAACTTAAATCAATATTTAATGCAAGTATATACATTATTAATTGATGATTTAAGTTTCAATAGTCAATAATTGCATAATACAATGCATTTATTTTAAGGGGTAGATATGCCAAAAATTTCTGTTTTATGTCCTAGTTTTAACCATGAAAAATATGTATCTTATTTTATAAAAAGCGTTTTAAAGCAAACTTTTCAAGATTTTGAATTAATAATTGTTGATGATTGCTCAACAGATAATAATGTTAATGAAATCTTAAAATTCAAGGACAATAGAATTAAGCTTGTTAAAAACGAGTTTAATAAGGGTATAAATGAAACTATTAATGTAGCCTTTAGAAATTCAAGTGCATCCATCATAGTATTCTGTGCGAGTGATGACATGATGGAGGATAATGCATTAGAAACAATTTATCAAATACATTCTAGTAGTGATATTGTAGCATTGTATTGCAATTTAATAACCATAGACGAAAACAATGAGGCAAGGCAAGATGAAGAAACGATGTGAGTTGACAGTTATTATGAAAACATGAAAAATTTTTCTCGCTATGATTTTTTGCATAAAGCATTTTTTGATGAAAATATATTGTCGTCCCCACTAATGAGTATAAAAAGAAATTATTTTAAAAAAATATATCCATTACCACCATCTAGTTGTATATACCAAGATTATAAAATGCATGTTGAGCTACTTGCCCTAGGTGATATTAAACTAATTAAGGATAGACTTGTTAAATATAGAAGGACTTATGATAAAAAAAGCATTAGTGCTGAAAGTGAAATAACAAACTCAAGGCATAAAGCAGAAATATTTAATCTGCTTGATTCTTTTTTAAAGATTAATGATGTTGAATTACTAAAAAAGTATTTGAAAAGGAGATACAACAAATAGGGATTGAACCACATATAAAGGATACACATTTTTTTCTAGGCATAATGGCATTGTTATCTCCACATGTAATGAGGAGGCATTGGGGAATTACCATAATAATGAAATCATACAATAAAAGCATGCTTAATGATAATTATTTGTATGAAATATACAATTTCTCGTATAAAGATTATTTAGCACTAGCAAAATATTGTGATGATTATGAATTGAAAAAATATTGCTGACATAAAAAAACATATTGACAAATATGTCACCAAATATGTTAAGTATCGCAAACTTTTTAAAATCACACTTTCAATATCTATTGTTTTACTAATATTATTGATAATATGTATCTTATTATTATCTAAATGAAAGGTAAAATGTGGGTAATAGCAAATTATTTATCGTTTTATTAATATTAAATGTAGTATTTGTAAATGCAAAACAGCAACAAAATGAGGGCGATTTTTTTGTTGGTGTGAGTACTGGTATTAGTGTAATGCAGGGATTTTTTTATGATTCTAACAATGTTAAGCATACATGGAATGATATATCCTATGAAAATTCTACATTTTCTAGCAATACAAATGAAATACAGCTTAATGTAGGCATTAAAATAGGTTGGAGCATATTTTTTAATCAGGTTTTTGGTATTAGGTTGTATGGTAATTATGAATATAGCAATTTTAGACAATTTCTAACAAATGCTAAAGTGGCAACTGAAGATATAGGTATTTTTTGTGATGCAATGATTAATTTTTTTAATATCAAAAAGATGTCTCTTGGTGTGTTTGCAGGATTTGGTATTGGTTATGAGCTAATGCAATGGAATAATACTGATGCTAGATATGCATTTGAAAAGGTTTATTGGCATAATGGTTTTATATTGCCTATTAACATTGGATTTAGTGCAACCATAAATCAGAAACATAGAATTGAAATTAGCACAAAGATTCCAACAATAAAAGCATATTATACAAATAGAAACGATCTCAGTATATTGGGTATTAATCCATACATAGTTAGTGTGGGCTATGTATATATATTTTAGTGTTTAAACAAGCTAGGTTGCATTGTGCATTACCTAAATGGATAGAATTGATTGGCTATTATATTATAATAGGGATTTTTGTTTTATATAATCTTTTAAATACCGATTTGTTGTCAATACAAAACATAGGGGATGTGATGCATAAAAAAGCAGCCGCACTAGCATATGAAGAATATAAAGACCACGCACCAAGAGTAGTTGCTAGTGGTAAAGGGAAAATTGCTGAAGCCATAATTGCTAAAGCAAATGAATATCAAATACCACTTTTTTGTAATGCAGAGCTTGTAGATTCTCTTGTTAAAATGGATGTGAATGAAAATGTCCCACAGGAGTTATACCAAGCCGTCGTTGATGTGTTTATATGGCTACAAAATGTGGAAAATGGCTCTCGCATAAGCGGTAAATAACATATTTATAAGCTATATACATTTGCTGCAACAATAAGTAGAAAGTTTGGTTTTTACATTAATTCAGCAATATGATTATTTATGGAAGGCTAAACAGCAAATAAAGATTTATTAAGCAACCATGGGCATTATTAATCTTTTAATGCAATCATAAATCAAATAGAAATCTCACATCCATTGCCTATATCTATTAAGACACTAAGGCTATTATACATGAAATCTGTTTTATAAAACGAGTAATTTGTCAATCCTTTGAGGCAATCTCTTTGTTATTCTTATCTTGTTTTGGCATTTCTTGTATTGATTGTATTGCTAGATTTGCAAGGGTATGTGCTATCTCTCGTTGCTCATTTATAACCCCGTATAATCCTATATTTTTCATATCACTATCTAATTTTTCATCTCTTGTTTTCACAATTATCTTACATAATGGTTCAATGAATAATATGCTATCACAAACAGATCTAACAGTCGTTGGATCATCAAATGTAATGATGACGCTAGCACATTTATCAAGATATAATCTGCGAAATATATTTTTATATTTACAATTTCCAAATATGACATGATTTTCATCTTTTATGCCTTGTTCCACCTTATCATATTGAGAATCTATTGCCACATATTGGACATCGCAACCTTTAAAATAAGTAGCAATTTCTCTACCCAATTCACCATACCCACATATTATTACATATCTATTCAATTCTTGTTGAATTGAAACATCATCATGCTCTTTTATAATATCTTCAATATTATTGTGGCGTTTTTTTGCAATTTTATTCCCGATACTTAATGCAATATTTGTGCATTTATCTAATTTATCTAATATAAAAGGCGTGGCAATCATAGAAAATATAACCATAAGCGTCAAAAATTGATATATCTCACCCTCTTTAATATTAGCAAAAAATTCACTGCCAAAGCTACCAAAAACAGCCTTTAACACACCGCCACTTAAATCTAAGTGTAAAATATGATGCTGACTTGCAAGCAAAAATATAGCAAATGAAAACTCTCCGATTTGAGATAAAGACAATGCTGTCCTCATGCTAATTCTTCTTCCTCTAAAAAATGCAAGAAAAATATGTATTAATAGGGTTTTTGCAAGCATCATAAGGATTACTAAAACAATTATAATAGCAAAATATTTAAATAAAAAAAACAAATTAACTTGCATACCCACCGTAATAAAAAACACTCCTAGTAAAATATCCCTAAAATGTGCCAAAACGGATGCAACTTGATACTTATATGGTGTGCCTGATATAATCATACCTGCTAAGAATGCACCAAGAGACATAGAAAATCCGAATTTACTACTTAAATAAGCCGCTCCAAGCACTATTAAAAAAACAGTTCCAACAAATATTTCATCTGTTTTCATACTAGCAGAAAAACGCAATATAATTTTCGCGAAAAACTTACCCGGCAATAACAATATTATTAATACTATCGCTGCTGATATGATTGTAGTCAATAAAAGTGTTGATAAGCTTGAATTTTTATCGCTCAGTAAAGTTATCATTAACAAAATAGGTATAACTGCAATATCTTGAAATATCAGGATTCCAACAGACGCTCCACCATATTGTGTTTTTGTCTGATTTGTTTCATTTAGATATTTTAAAACTATTGCTGTTGATGATAAACTCACAGCACTAGCCACAACAATTGAAGTAGGAAAATTAAAACCCAAAAAGAAATAACAAACCGCAAAGAAAAAAGCTATTGCTAAGCCGATTTGCAATCCACCAAACAACAAAACTTCCTGTTTCATGGAAGACAAAACCTTGAAGCTAAAATCAAGTCCAATCATAAACATAAGAAAAACGATTCCAAGTTCCGCCATATCATTTAGGCTGTGGGAATCTTCGATACTAAAATTAAAAAAATAGGTTGTTAATACGCCAGTCAATATATAACCGATTATAGTGGGTACTTTTAATCTATTTAATATTATACCAGAAACTACAGCCATAGCAAGCACACAAAGTATTACAAGAAAATTATCTATGGTACACCTCAAAATAAAGTTGCAATATTTTAAACTTAAGGATTATACATTAAATATTACGCTTTGTATAAATTTTTTTTAGTTCAACAAATAAAGCATGAAGTCAATACCATAAATTGAAACATTAATATTATATGCTTACAAAATGGATTCTATTTCAAGCATATTTATATTAATTTTATTAATTTACACAGCAATGTGATTTTAATGTATTTTAGAAATTTATAACGCTCAGTATTAGTATTGATTAATTTAAAATTTTAAAACATATTATACAAGCCTATTCATCTCTTTCCAAATCGTTGATAAACATTAAACTTCATTTAATGTTTAAATAAGCTATAAAATAATTATGTAAGTATTCACATCAAATGTTATAAAACATTTTATCACATCACAAAATAATATTTAACCAACAAAACCTATGCAATGAATAATATATTCAAGTATTAACTCATATATTAGTTACCTATAAAATTAGCATATGATTTTTAGTTAAATACTATAACCTTAAATATAATTATTTTTCTGGGATAATCTTTTGTATTTTATTTTCTGATTCATTTGGTATCCAAAGATTAAGGCTATCAATATAAAATTTAGTTGGTGTTTGTATCTCCTCATCTAAATCTATCTCATATATTTTCCCATTTTTTGATATTTTATAAAGTCTAGCATCATTATTTTGACCCCAGCTTGCAACAATAATACCACCATTTTTTAACACAGAAATACCGCTTATATTTTCATTAAATTCCCTTATTATATCAATCTCCTGAGTTTTAATACTGATTCGCAATATATTCCCCTTAGAAATCTGTTGGTTAAAAGTTGTTACATATACAAATTGTTTATCTAATGCCATATTATTTATATGTCCTAAATTATTTTCAATAGTTGCAAATGTGTGATAACTTTTCTTTTTTAAATCTACAGATAAGATAAGCCCTGTTTCTTTGTCAGATACAAGTAAAGTGTTATCGTCTTTTTGTATAACATCATTAAGAGAATTAACACCACTGATTGGAAAGTTTAATATTTGCTTTTTTGTCGTTAGATTAAACGCTTTTAGAGAATCTATATCAGCTACATATATCACATTGTCTATAATCAACATGCCTTTAGGTGCATTTAAATTGCCTATGAATTGCATATCAATAATTTTGCCAGTTCTATCAAGTTTGCTAATAAAGCCACTGCCATTTTTAACTAATTGTAAATTATCACCTAAATTGCTAACAAATACACTTAGATTTGTAACCAATATTGCCTGTGGAGACTTAAACCCATCTGTTGTTATTACTCGATTCATCTGTGCATTCGCACTTACAAAACACATAAAAATTGCAACACAAAAAACATATTTATTCATGCAACCCCTCTTAACACTTGGAATAATTATAATATATTAACCAATATTTTTGGCTTATTTAACTTTTTATTGAATTTATTTTAATTTAAAGTAAAATTTCTATTTTGATACCTTATGATTCTCATACTTTAAGGTTTCCTTTAAAAGATTCTCTAAATTTATATCCTTTCCTAGCAATTTTTCATAAATGATAAAATTTGCCAAAACCTTCATTCCATATAATCTAGTTTCTTCAAGCGGTATTAACTCCATACTAAGCCACGGCTCATAATCACGATTCTTTAAAAATAGCTCATTCTTTTTCAAAAGTCGTCTTAAAAACCCCGGACCACCATTATAGGCATATGCAACCAACATAGGATGCTTATATTCTTTTTGAAGTTGTTTTATAAAATGCCTACCCATCTCTAGCGATACCTTTGGCTTAAATAAATCATTATATTCAATATCATTTCTACCCATTTCCTTTGCAAATGGCTTTACATTTGCTGGCATTATTTGCATTATACCAAGTGCAAATGATCTAGAAATAAGAGTTGGTATAAAATAACTTTCTTGTCTAGCTATCGCAAACACCAAACTTTGTTCCTCTCTTGAATTCCATTTAACTAAACCTTCATATGGCATGATGTAATAATTTGTTGAATAGCCATCAACCTTTTGCATAAGATACGCAAGTTGAGGCATAGTATCTTTGTAAGAAAAATAAGGAATCACTTTTGTTAGCTTACTTATATTATTTGTCTTTAATAAAGAATCTGAAATATCTTGCCACACATATGGATCACTAATGTCAAAAGATGGTTTGTTTGATGAAATTGATGGTAGATTGCTAATTACCCTATATGATGGTGTCTTGTTTAATTTTTGTGATGCAAAGATACTAAACACATTAACATTTTTGCTTTTTAGCAATTCCTCCAAATATTTTTTATCTTTGCTTACAAGATACTGCCAAAAAGTAGCTCTATCTACAAAAAATGCGTGTGTTGCTTTACCTCTAGCTCTTTTGAAATATTCCAACGCTTTTTGTTGAGAACCAAATCTTAGTTCATTTATGCCAAGTAAAAATAATGTATTATGTGGTGCCTGTTTTATATCTCCCTTTAATAGCATATTTTTTAGATTCACTAAGCCTGAATCAAGCACTATTGAATTTAATATGTTATAAAATCCCTGCGTTTCATATTCGCTTAACCTTGCTAAATCTTTTGAAGGGTTAGTGCTGTGTATATTATTTTTCTCATTCAAACTCAATGCGTGATACACCATTGCAAACACAATGGAATTTGCATTAAAAATTTCTTTAGTTCTATTGCTACTTGATAGAATCTTGATTGCCTGCACTGTATCCTTATTTGTTTTCTCAAGTCTTGATATAACCGCTTCTGTATCTTTCTTGGGTAAAGTCTTAAAAGCAGATAGCCTACCTCTAACAGATATGGCAAGACACGCATTATCTTGTGTTAATGCTACTTTTATGTTCATATTTCCACACTCAACATCTCTTGGCATTTTCTCTGTTTTACCTAGTCTATCAAGTGTTTTTCTTATATATGGATTTTTTGCATTTAATAACTTGTATGCATCATTTATCTGCTGCGCATTTAATGTATTTTCATTAAAATACTGCCATATATAAAAGTCACGTACTATTCCTTTTGGTCTTCCTTTTATATAATGGTTAAAAAATTCATCTCCTTTTATATTGTTTATATTCTTATTTTCTATTTTATATGATTGTTGCTTTTGAATGGAATCTACACTAGATTTACTGCTTTGTTCAATATTTTGTTTAGGTTCATAAGGATTGTACACTTTATTATGTTTGTTGAAATCTATTATGTTATCTGCAAACAAAAAGCATACACTGCACAAAAAAACAAAATAATATTTCATAATTATCCTTCTATAAAATTTACTGAATCTCAATTAAGAATCGCACTAAAGTTAGGTTAATAAACTGCAATAGCAAAATTAATATAAAAGGCGCAAAATCTAAACCATTAAACTCTGTTTTAACTATTCTTTTCACAAGGCTATATGCCGGATATGTCAATCGATTTAAAATATCCATCAATTGACTATATGGATCAGCTCTTGCGATATGCAAAATTGCACTAATAAAAATTACCCAACAATATATTGTTATTACCCATGATAAAATATTTCCAGTCGCATTCAAAACAAGAATCATTTTAACTCCTAACAAGCATAGTGATATATGGCTTTATAACATCATATAGTTTATCAAGTTCTATACCATACTCTTGTCCGCTCATTATCATTCTTAGAGGCTTAAACAAATATTTACCTTTTAAACCACTTTCTTTTATTAAGAAATCTTTAAATTCATTATAGCTCATTATATTATCACTATACTTATCCCTTAGAATAGAAACAATACAATCAAATTCATTTGCAAAATCTTGTATTTTTTCTTTTTTTGCATTTAGTGGCATAAATATAGAATCTATTTTTTCTTTTAACTCATTTTCACTGCCGACTTCATTTATATAAAGTGATA